>JAEZDR010000080.1 GCA_023433265.1 Bacteroidota bacterium
GCCATTCATTCAGCGGTTTTTATGTTGAGCCACAATTAGGTTTTAGCTCATTCTCTGCATCTGGTGGTGGTAGCACTTCAGGATTTACTTATGCTGCTAACCTTGGTTACAAAGTTAGCAAGTTCGACCTAAGCGCTCGTTATGAGAGTGTTTCTGTAACAGGTGGTTCTTTAGGTCTGGTTGGCTTCCGTGTTGGTTATATCTTCATGGGCGGCGACGACAAGTAATTCAATTTTTAAATTGATTTCTACACTATAGGGGTTGCATTGCAGCCCCTTTTTTTTAGTGCAGCCCTTTTGTGTTTATCCCTAATTCTTGATGATCATGAAGAAGTTTTTCATTTTACTCACGTTTTTCTTTGTTAAGTTTTCCTTTGGCCAGCACGAGTTTTCTTTAAACGTTGAAGGTGCTATACCGGTTGGGGATTTTGCCAAGGCATTTAAGTTTGGTTATGGTTCAGGTGTTAAGTATGGCTATCAGGTAAACAATCTTAGTAGCGCAGTTACCGTATCTGTAAACTCTTTTGCTTTAAAAACAAAGGATCTCGGCATTGGCACCAATGAGTATGCTGCCTACCAGACGATAGTGCCGATGAAGGTGGGTTATCGACATATGTTCAATAATTTTTGGATTGAACCGCAGCTAGGATATACCTACTTGCATACTTTCCAAAATGCAAATGGATGGGCACCAACCTATGCCGCTGGTCTGGGTTATCGAGAGGGGCGCCTCGACCTCGGGATTCGCTATGAAGGAAACGTTTTATCAGGGAAAGCAACTTCATTTGTAGGCGTTTCTATTGGATATCTATTTACAGGTTGGAGATAGATACAAGTAATCGACCAAGTTGCAGAGACCTGTTTCCCTCTGATGTTGTCAGAAGCATTAACATCATAAAATGAAAAAACAGTAAAACTCTTTTTTATCTTTGCACCTCAATTTTGCTCACCCTGCAAGTGAGTCCATATTGTTAATGGAATATTGGGCCCCGGCCTGATGTCTGAAATTTTATTTATGGCCGTACTACACAACCGCGTATCGAACGAGGAGCTGAAGCAGCGCCTCATGAAGGAAACAGAGCCTCGCATCACCATTAGTTTTTATAACTATTTCCTTATTCAGAATCCCCAGGAGTTCAGGGACTTTCTCTATAAAAACCTCAACCAGCTAAATGTCTTTGGACGTATCTATGTGGCTAAAGAGGGCATTAATGCGCAAATCAGCGTGCCTTCTTCCCAGTTTGAAGCGATGAAGGATTTTCTTTATAGCATTGATGGGTTGAATGGCGTCAGGCTCAACGTGGCAGTGGACGATGATGGTAAAAGTTTTTGGGTACTGAAGATTAAAGTGCGCGACAAAATAGTGGCCGATGGTATTGAAGATCCCAACTTCAATATGGACAATCGCGGTAGTTACGTGAACGCTCAGCAGATGAACGAGCTTATAGAAAAGGATGATGTTATCATTATCGATATGCGCAATCATTATGAGTATGAAGTGGGCCACTTTGTTAATGCGCTTGAGGTTCCATCCGACACGTTCAGAGAGCAGCTTCCCATGGCCGTGGATATGCTTAAGGGGAAGGAAGACAAAAACATTGTGATGTACTGTACCGGTGGCATCCGATGCGAAAAGGCAAGCGCATACATGAAACACCAGGGCTTTAGCCATGTTTATCACCTGGAAGGGGGCGTTATTAACTATGCACGGCAGGCAAAAGAGCTGGGATTGCCCAGTAAATTTATAGGTAAGAACTTTGTGTTCGATAACCGTCTTGGCGAGAAGATCACTGACGATGTTATCAGCCATTGCCACCAATGTGGTAAACCTTGCGATACGCATACAAACTGCAACAACTCCGGCTGCCACCTTCTCTTTATTCAATGTTCTGATTGTGCATCAGCTTATGAAGGTTGCTGTAGCCAGGAATGTAAGGATACCTTAAGTATGCCTGTTGAACGGCAGAAGGAAATAAGGAAGGGTATAGACAAAGGACAGAACATTTTTAATAAGAGCAGGGTTAGGCTCCGTCCTAGACTCAACAGCGGAAAACAATAGCAAATGCACCTCATTCACATCGGAAAAATTGTTGCCAGCTTTGGCCTGAAGGGCCAGGTGATACTTAAGCACTCACTCGCAAAAAAGCTTACGTTTAAAAAAGGCGATGCATTGTTTATCGAGATGCTTAAAGATTCGCAGGTTCCCTATTTTATCCAGGAAGCTAAAGCAAAATCAAACGAGGAAAGCTACTTGCTATTCGAAGGTGTCATAAGCAAAGAGGCTACTACCAAACTCCTGCAAAAGAAAGTTTGGCTTACAGTTGAGGAGTTCGAAAAGCATGTGGATAAGAACGCTCCCATCGGCCTCATCGGATATGCTGTTATAAACCAGCGTACGCCCATTGGTTCCGTGTTAGAGGTTATCGAGCAGCCTCACCAGGTTCTCCTCACCGTCAGGTACAATAACAAGGAGGCTTACATACCACTCCACCAGGAAACCCTCCTTACCATCGACCGGAAGAAAAAGGAAATCCACGTCTCGCTACCCGATGGTTTACTTGACGTTTACCAATAATCCATTTAAGGCCCGCTCACCCAAAATATGTTCTTTATCCACTACCTGATGGTTCAGCGCCTGTTGACCGACACGTAAGCGGCATAAAGGAGACCTATAGCGTAGTAAGAGATGCAGTTAAGTGGCCCCAAAGAGTTGCTTAAGAGTTGCCTGAGTGTAACTTAAGCGATATGAAAGGGAATGTGTGTAATCATCGTGTGATCCTCATGTCATCCTGCCCTGTACCGCAGGTAACTTGTATGCTATCCTGCCCTGATGTACTTGTAAACCGCGCATGATGAATGTATGGCTCACACGTGAACCTTGCGTGTACTCTGCGCAAAGTTGCCTGACCTTTTATAGGATTTAACCTGGGCAACTGGTGAACTTAACTGAACCAGCATTCCCGGAGCGTAATGAACGGTTATTTAATGTTAAACTGTAGTCCCAACCTGATTGCGGAGCGCCGCCTCTATTGCCCTTTCTGCCTGCAGCACGTGCCTTTGATGGTGTGCGATGTAAAACTGGAAAACATCTCCCAGGCTCAGCTTAATAAACTTCGCGATCGAAATGGGCACTCCCGTTCGTTCCAGGTTTACCAACCGCGCATCTTTTAGCAAACTCAAAAGTGTTTCCTGTTGTTGTATAAAGGTGGCCACTACCTGCGCACCGTTCTTGTTATACAAAGGCCTGTGGTTTTTAGGGCTCTGCATCTTCTTGATGGCACCCTTTTCTTTGGGCTTCATTAGATTAGTGAAATAGTTCCCCAGCCACGAACTCTTGAAGGTTGCTTTGGGTTGCAGCCCATTCCTCTTCGCTTTTTCTATTGCATGCTGAAGGGCAGGAAGGTAATAATCACCATAGCTGTTCAAATGAAGCAGGCATTCCGTAGCGCTCCATCCGTTGTTAGCCGGCTTGGTGCACAAAGTAGCATCAGCAAGCATCTGCCACTTGCTAATTGCCACGGTGAGCAGGTGTTCGGTTTTTTGTTCAAGGGTGTCGAGTAGTTGATTTGTATCCAATGTCTTCATGTGTTTCTTTTATACTGCAAACTTCCCTGCTCATCAAAAACTAATTCTTGGTAAATACCAAGATTGTTTAAATGCGTACCGTTGACAATAGCTTACTAAAGTTGGTGGCGTCCATACCGAGGTATTGCGCAATGTATTTATGCGGGATCATGGTGAGCAAATGCGGGCTTCTTTTCAGTAACACCCTGAACTTCTGTTCTGCAGTAAAGCACTGTAGTTCTATTTGCCGCTCCAGTACGCCTGCAAGGCTTGCAGAAACCGCTTTTCTTATCAAAGTTTCGAACTCATGGTGCTTCTTCATTAGCCCCTCTACCTGCCTGTAGCTGGTGCGCAGAAATGTACTTGCAGTAAGGGTTTCTAAATAATACTTGCTAGGTTGTTGCAACAGGAAGGAGTCCGCAACCCCGGAAAATGATAACGGGTAAGTAAATACCAACGTTGCTTCCTTGTCATCTTCCGTAAGGTAGAACGCTCTTTGTATTCCTTCCGTTACAAAATACAAGTGCTGCTCCACTTCACCTGCCGTAGTTAACAAAGCTTTACGCTTGCAGCTATAGGTGTTCCATACCTGCAGGTAATCGTCCAGCGCCGGCTTGCTTAGGCTATGAATGCCTAATGTAAACTGCTGAAGTTTCTCAAACTGCTCGTTTTCCGTCACTTAACAAAATAACAGCAGTATACTCACAACAAAAAATCAAGCAGCATTGATGGCATTATTTTGGTCTTATTAGTGGTTGAAGATTTGGGCTACTATTATCAAGGTACTTCCTCTCTTCGCCTCCGAGCCGCCTGCACAGACGGCTCTTTTTGTTTTCAGGACGCCCCCGGCCTTATTCTGTAAATTGCATTCCTACTCATGGCCGCTCCGCAGCGATATATCGCCCATTTTGACCTCGACTCCTTCTTCGTGAGTGTTGAGATGCTAAACGATCCCTCCCTAAAGGGTAAGCCCGTTATTGTTGGCGGCAGCAAAGACCGGGGTGTGGTAACCACCTGTAGTTACGAAGCCCGGAAGTTTGGCGTTCGTAGTGCCATGCCTATGAAGCAGGCCATGCAGCTATGCCCTCATGCAACACTTGTGAGAGGTACAAGGGGCGAGTACAGCAGGTACAGCAAAATGGTAACCGACATTATTGCAGCAAAAGCACCGCTGTTTGAGAAAGCTTCAATTGATG
>JAEZDR010000191.1 GCA_023433265.1 Bacteroidota bacterium
AGACAGGAGAGAGCAACAGGGAGAGGGTAGGGGAAGGAGAGAACGCGGATCAGACAGTGGAAAGCCATTCCAGGGCAGTTTTACCAGGCTTTTTGTAAACCTCGGTACAAAAGACGGCTTTTATAAAGCGAGTTTCCTGCAATTCATTCTTGATATGAGCGACTTGAAGAAAGACGTTCTTGGACGAATAGACATGAAGGATATGAATAGCTGGATTGAAATAGATAAGAAATCAGCTAAACAGATGATAAAAGCCCTGGACGGTAAAACCTATAAGGGAAGGAAGATTAGAATGAATGAGGCGCAGCGTTAATGCGCCTCTTTCTTTTTTTTCTTTGATGCTTTTGCAGTGCTGTTATATTGTAAGCAGAGGTCTATCCAAAAGTTGAAGTCTTTCGTCGATTTAAATCCATCCGGGGTTACGTAACAATAGCCCTTAAGTTGTTTTCCCTTCATGATCATGGGTATATATCCTTCAAGTTCGGAAAGTTCCTCAGCTTTAGACGGATGTATCCTGCACATTAAGTTATTGCCACTAACGTTTACGCACATCCTGGCATTTACCATAAAACATAGACCGCTAAACATTTCCTTTTCTTCGATGTGCAAATGCTCCCTAAGTGAGAGATTTTCCCGTACCCTATCTGCCAACTTTTCGTCGTAGGGCATGAGGTTTAAAATTTAGGGCAGGGGATGGAGCGTCCGTCAACCGGCCTATGAATATAAATGAGGGAAAGCTCTATACCTCCACGGCTCTGAGATGCCGATTTTAAGTTTGAAGTATTGACATCGTAACTAACCCCAAGCCTGAAGTCGTTGAACTCAAGGCCGACGTAAGGAATCATTGCGTCTTTCAATCGTATCCATGCACCGGCAAAAAAGCTTACCGGTTTCTCCATGGTCTCGGTGCCAATAGAATGTTGAAATGCGCCGCCTACGACAGTTTCGTTGGCTCCAGCCTGTGTGCTATACAATCCGCTCACATGGACATAACTACTTTCCCCTACAGGGAAGTAGCCACCACCGTGCAGGGTTAGCCGGGGCTGTAGAAGGTAGTTGGCACCCGTAAAAGCTTGCTTTGGCCGGTTAATGTGGTACATGCTTATACCACCATAAAAATTGTTTTTATCGCTGGTACTTCCACTGTAGAGCAGGCCTGCATTGAGGTCCATATAATTACCCTTTAACGTAGAGTTGTTGAACACCTCTCCGGTTACGCCTGTAAAACCTGAACTGGTTAGCTGATCTTCAAACTTTAGCTGGGACGTATTGATAATCATATTAGCGTAGGTAACCTGGAAACCCACGCCCACCTGGTGATATCCATCTTCATCCAACCCTTTATGATAGGCGGTGGATGCACTGGCATAATTGAATTTTACCGCGCCATTAGCGCTCTGATCGCTGAATCCGGCTATACCAACACCCCAAATGTCTGTAAAAGAAATCCGGTTTCTAAGAATACCAAAATCCACTGAAGCCGTGCTGGTTTGGAAGGCTTTGTTTATTGATGGCCACTGATTGCGGTAGTTGACCGCAGCCCTTACCGTGCCGTCAATCTTACCCGTGAAAGCAGGATTAAGCGTAAGCGGTGAAGCAAAAAATTGTGAGAAATGCGGGTCTTGTGTCTTACCACTCGAAACCATTCCAGCCACGAAAATCAACAGTAAGAGGATGCGCGCCATCTTTATATTAGACGAATGTATGAATAAAACCGTTGCCTTACAGTATAGTTAGGACTGCAATTTTGTACCAAAGGCAAGGTCGCCAGCATCGCCAAGTCCGGGCACGATGTAGCCTTTAGCCGTAAGCTCATCATCAATATCACCTGCCCAAATGGTTATACTTGGCCCTGACTCCCTTATCACGTACTCAATGCCCACAGTGCATGCGATGGCAACTACCACGTGTATTTCTTTTGGAGTGTATTCTGACCGCATCTGATCGATCGTTTTAACAATGGAAGCACCTGTTGCCAACATAGGATCGCTTATAATCACCACCCTGCCATCAAGCGAAGGGCAACTCATGTACTCAAGACTGATTTCGAAAGAACCATCACGATGATGTTTTCGGTAGGCTGAAATAAAGGCATTATCCGCTTTATCAAAATAATTGAGCATGCCATTGTGCAGCGGAAGCCCTGCCCGCAGGATTGTTGCCAAAACCGGCTGATCTTCAAGTACTTTGCTGTTGTGTAAGCCCAGCGGGGTTTGTATTTCTTCTTCTTTCCAGGGAAGCTGTTTGCTTATTTCATAAGCAGCCACTTCACCTATTCTTTCCAGGTTTCTCCTGAACCGGAGTCTGTCATTTTGTACAGCTACATTGCGTATTTCGCTTACCCAATTGCTTACGAGGCTATGGTTGTCGCTTAAATTGATGACCACTTTTTTTTCCGGTTTCAGTATTTCGCGCTGCACAGTAAAGGTTTTTTGAACGCGTGAAAATACGACTGAATAGGGTAACTGGGAAAACCAAAAGGTTTAAGTGCGGTTAATTCGCTCCTGGTATTAGAAAAAAGGGAAATAACTGGGAACGCCTTTTATCTTTTTTCCTGCTTCGTTTTGAATCAATGAAAGGTAACATCAACGTTCTCTTTTATTGGAGGTATTGGGCTAGCTTTTCGGCGGTGGAATATTGCCGGTATAGATGAAATTGATTGTTTAATCATTGCCACGTGACCCAATAAAACCAGGGGTACAATGCATGCAGGTAACCAGACAAAGGGAAAATAAGCAACTGCAATATTAGGTTGTTGAAAGGCCATTTGCTGAAATGGCGTTGGGGCCGACATAATAGCAATAGATACAATATTGAGTAGCAGCACAAAGGCCAGCACATTCCATATGAGTAATAATGCCTGGCTTTTTGTTTTGCGAAATAGTAGGAGAATTATAGGCGCTGTGATTGCTGAAATGATATCCGGGTTACTTCCCTCAAAAGTCATCTCCTGTGGAACTGATTTGTTTAGGAAGAGCCAATACAAAACAATTTCTACCGGAAACCTCACGAGGTTTAAAAGCATCAGGTGTTCCGTTTTAAGTTTCGTGAGAAACAGCCTGCCTTTTTTTGTAAACAGTAACATCAAAATACCAAAAACCGGGGGAGCGATCAAAAGCAAGAATCGCGGAGGCATTGCATCAAACTCGGCATAGAAAAGACTGATGGCTGGTAAAGATTGAAATGCCAGCCACGCTGCAATAATCCAAATTGCAGTAGTATTCCTATTGGATGCTCTCCAGAATTGATAAACTGCAAAAACGACGGATAGCAGAAATAACAGATAGACATATGATGGTAATGCTTGCATAAAAGTGAATTTCTGCAGCAAAAAAAGAAATGGATATCCGTTTCTTTCTTGCCAAATGGCAACTTTTGTAAGCAAGGGTTTATTTCCCTGTTATTAGACGGCTTTAGAT
>JAEZDR010000194.1 GCA_023433265.1 Bacteroidota bacterium
AGACAACCATATCTCAAATTAATGACACCGCCACCACTGGAATCGAAGAAGATCCAATGCGAAAAACAACTTCTATAAGCGAAGATTTGAATAAGGATTCTATTAACACCGTCAATGAATCCCGAAAACCGGCCAAGCCAATGAAGGAAAAGAAATTCTTCCTGGGAATCGTCGCGGGGCTGGACGCAACTAATGTTAACGGGCAATCAAATAAAGATGCTGGTTACCATATAGGTATTGTTGCAGGCTATCAATTGTCTAAAAGATTTTCTATCGAAACCGGCTTACTTCATTCAAAAAAGTTTTACTACACCAAAGGAGAATATTACAACCAAAAAGACTACCTGTTGCCTCCTTATACAACGCTGGAAGATGTGGATGGTTATTGCCAAATGTTTGAAGTTCCAATTTCCATTAGGTATATATTTAAAAAAGGAAAGAAAACCGACTGGTTTATTTCTGGCGGCCTTACATCCTACCTGATGAAAGCAGAACGGTACCAGATGAACTATGAGTCAACTTCGCAATGGTACCCGTATAACTATAGTTATCAATACAGCAATCCCACCCCACCGCAATACTGGTTTGGCGTTTTACAATTTTCAGCAGGCTTTACCAGGTCAATAGGCAAATTTGGGGATCTTCGTGTGGAACCTTATTTTAAAACGCCATTAGGAAGAGTAGGCAGCGGCGACTTAAAGATTTCCAGTTTTGGTTTGCAACTGGCCGTTACACGCAAGCTATTCTAAATCCATTAAGGCTCTAAAACAGAGGCGGGTTATCTTTACGCCAATGAACAATTGGCAGCTTACTATGCATGGCTTAAGCCTAACCCTGGACGGATACATGCAACTAGTGGTTATCAAAAAGTTTCTGAAACCTCTTGTTGAGAAACATTGCGTCCGCCTTGGCCTAAAGATTACAGCAGAAGAAAAGAAGAAAATCCTTTTTTACTATCCAACATATACTGTACTCGCTTGCGGACAAATGTACGTAAGCTTGAAAGGTAGAAAATTGAGCAAAGATGAAACCCGCCGGCTTACCCTGGTAGGCGCGATGGCAACCATCTGCGACGACCTGGTAGATGAAGAATACTGGACGAGAGAGCAGGTATTCTCTTTGCTATCCGATAACGCAAAGGAGCAGGACTATTCTTCTTTAAAAGCTCGTTTATTGCTGTCATTAAATAATGCACTAAAAAGCTTTTGGTCTCTTTCACCCTCTTATTTGCATCAATTAAAGCTGGCTTTAGAATGGCAAACGAAATCCCAAAAACAAATGGCAGAGGACATTTCTTTAGATGAAATTGTAAATATCTGCAGGCAAAAGAATGGCAATACCTCACTTATGTTCTCCACGCTTATTGATGAGGATTGGGACGAGCACGACAAGCAATTTATTTACCAGTCAGCCATTGTGGGTCAGCTTACAAACGACAGTTTTGATATGTATTTTGATACACAACAGGGCATCCATACATACTTTAATACTGCATCTTCAATTGCCCAAGCCAAGGACTTTTTCTTAGAAGAATGCAAAGCATTACACGATTTAATACGGGCCACCCCCACTACGGAAAAAAATAAAATAAGCACCATCCGCCGTATGAGCCTGTTGCACGGGTTTACCCTCACGGCAATTGAACAGTTCCAAAAAACCGAAGACAAGTATGGGCGCCCTGTCGATTGGAAGTCAATTCCAAGAAAGGATTTGGTGATAGATATGGCGCTCAACCGAAACAGGTTTAGGACCTTGCACAATATTAAGTGGCTAAGTAAGATATAAGAGCACCATTAGAAGTTAAGTTGTGCCTGTAACCTGAGGGCATTGCCTTGTTGGGTATTATTTTTATTTAGCATGTCCTCATACCTCCTCATAGCAATTGAATACATGGCCACCAGTTCGAAGTTTTCCAGGGGTTGCCATTCTACACCCAGCTCAAACTGATCTACTGTGTAGCTACGCGCATCTCTTTCAAACTTCTTTCCGCCGTCATAATATTGATACTTAATGAAGGGATAAATGGAATGTGTCTTATTTATTTTAATAAAATAGGTGAGTGTTGCATAACCTCCCTTTAACGACTTCAATTCAATAGAATCAGTTACTGGGTTGTATTCAGGGCCATGTCCTACGTTGTATTCAGCTTGTATTCCGAAAGGTCTTGGATATAATATTAAACTGGCTGCTATTCGTTGGTCGCGGTAAGTAGCATCGTTTCTAATCTTTACACCAGGTGAAAGCTGATCTTCAGTAAGTGTATAGTTGCCTGTATAAGCCTGGATAGATGGTTCCAACATTTGGCTACCGACTACAAAAGGATAGGTTAGCCTTGCAACAGTGTGTAACTGATTGTTAGCTTTAGGCTGGTTTGCCGGTGTACCGTTGAAAACACCAATACCAAAAACTCCATAATCTCCCGATCCTTTATATCCCTCGCCAACAAGCATTTCAAACCGTTCTCTTACGTTATCCGGTGCCCAGTAAAACGCGACGCCGATATCTCGCTCGTTACTAAACGCGCTGTTGGTAGCATCTGCCCTATCCAATGGAAGCCGCATGCTGCTGCTTTGCAAATTCTCGAATCCGTAAGGCACCTTGCTCTGGCCTAATCTAAGCCGGTATTCATTTTTTTTATCAATGCCGATATCGAAATATGCATCCCTCACCTGGCCATAATTCAAATTGCCGGCGGAACTTGCAAAGTCTTGTTGGAAGTAAAAGTTAACTCTCTTGTGAATTTGCCCGGATAAAATAACCCTTGCTCTACGAAGAAAAAAGCCCCCGTTATTACCCAGAGATTTATCGCATTGATCGCATTGAAGGTTTGGGTTAGTCTCCAAGAGTCTGTTGTAGCGCATTTGTACATACCCTCTAATAGAAAATCGGTCGTACCATTTCTTTTTTACGGCTTCATTTAATGTGTCCTGCGTATAGGCGTTCAAACCAACAACCCAAACAAGAATCATTAGCAGTATTCCCTTTTGCTTCATTGGGGCAAATGTATGCCCATGTTTACACTGTAAGCCTACGATTTATCGTTTCCGAAGGCGGAACAGCTCACTTATTGACATGCTTTGCACAATTTATACTAAAAACATACTGTCTCCTGCTTAATTAGATATGTAGTTTTAACTTCAACCAATAATACTTGCTATATGGAAACCAACCAACCGCTTTTTTCGTTACAAATAGATGACATATCAAATAGTTACCTCACCGAGACAGCGCGATGGGCAAAATTTCTTGCCATCGTAGGCTTTGTCTTGTGTGCTATCGTCGTATTAGGCGGTGTATTTGCGGCTTTCTTCGCCGGTTCGGTCATGTTTGGCCGGGGTGGTTCAGACGAAATCAATTCTGCTTTTGCTGGCGTGGCTGGTGGGGCCATGTTGATCTTCTATATCCTGATTGCAATACTGTATTTTTTACCGTGCCTTTACTTGTACCGATTTGCAGGAAGAATGCAGGAAGCTTTGCGTGTTAATGACCAAGGCTTATTGAATAGTTCTTTCGAAAACCTAAAGTCATGTTTTAAGTTCATAGGAATACTAACAGTTGTACTCGTCAGCATCTATGCGCTAGTGTTGGTATTCGCCGTAATAGCTGCATTATTTGCAAAGTAAGATTGATATAAAATATCTTTCCGAACCAAACCTGTCATCAGATTAATCCGGTATTACGAGCTTATTATTAGACCGATTTAGATCTGCCATCCGGTGCGACGGATCGATGTCAACTTCTTTGATATCAGCTACCCTACGATTTATAACAAGATCATAATGGGGAACAGTCCACTTCCATGGATTTTTCACTTCCCAAATAAAGGAACCTTCAACTGGTTTTGAGCCGTACATCATATCAAGAGGAATATTATAAAGCTCTTTACTTCCATCTTTGTAAGTTACCAACACATCTATCGGCATAGGCATAGCCCCTACTCGCCTGAGTGTAATTACTGCTTTTCCATTTTGCTCGTTTACGCTACCCAGCGCATAGTCTATCGTGCGGGTTGAATTGACCCAATACTCTTTATACCACTGTAGTTCAAGGCCCGATGTAAGCTCCGCAGCCCTAATGAAATCATTAGGAGTAGGATGTTTGAATTTCCATTGATTGTAGTAGTTAATGAGGGTACGATCGCGCAATGAATCTCCAATTATATAGCCCAACTGAGTAATAAACACCGCACCTTTGGAATAAGCTGCAGATGAGTAAGCCATATTGCTGCTAAAGTGGTCTGCGTGAGTGCTGAGCGGCTCTTCGTAAGGACTTCTTGCGATAGAAAAATATCCCAGATAATTATCAGCTTGCACCAAAGGAAATTGGCTATAGGTATTTTCATTACTCTTTGCAATCCTGTTTTTTTCTTCAACACCAACATAAGGACTTTGGTGAGCCCAGGTCGTGTTGAAATGATGCATGACTTCATTCTCGGCGAAACTCGTGAATCCTTCGTCCATCCAGGCATAGAGGCTTTCGTTCGTTGCCAGCAGTTGTTGATACCAACTGTGCATCCATTCATGTACCGCAAGGCCAAGGCCAGGCCCGCGCATGAATGTACACATCGCATACTCCATCCCCCCATCACCAGCTTCTATAAATGAATATTGAGGCCAGGGGTATTTACCAAAGCGTTTCTCGATGTAAGGAAGAACTTTTTCAGCCATCCAAAGAACATTAGCCCAGGCACTGTCTACTGCCTGTGTGCCCGTTTTATAAAAGGCATGCAATGTAGGACCTCCGGATACCTGCCGCGTTATATGCTGAAATTCATCATCGGCTGCCCAGGCAAAATCATGAACGTTATTTGCTACAAAGTGCCAGGTTAATGTGTTACTTGCGTTTGGCCTTGCTGGTCTATGCCCCGGCGGCGTGTAACCATGCCCGATATCGTATGGATTTTGCAAAACTCCCGTTCCGGCTATTGTATAATTCCTGTTGGTGGTAATCTTAACGTTGAAGTCGCCCCACACTCCATGAAACTCCCTCGCGATATATGGATTTGCATTCCATCCATTTTCGTCATATTCTGCCATTTTCGGAAACCATTGAGCGATGCTATACTTAACGCCTTCAGCACTGTTACGTCCCGCCCTTCGAATCATAATGGGTACTCTTGCTTCAAAATTCGTTTCCAGTTGAACTTTGGTGCAGGGTAAAATGGGTTTATCAAGCACCACTTCCAGAATTGTTTCATGCTCTCTCAGCATTTGCTTCCTTCCATTGAGCGTTAAATAGGTTACGCTTATTGAACCTGTTTCACTCGTTTCCAATTTTGATATTCTGTCCCGAACCCTGCTATCCCAATCGGGTATATTATTTCCATGCTTATCGGTGCGCAGGCTTTTCCTTCCTAACTCCCTGCTTCTTACATCCATTTGGCTGTTGGGCCTGAATGCATTCCAGTACATGTGAAAGAAGAGTTTCTTTAGCGTGTCATTGCTATTGTTCCAATACTCTATCTTTTGATTGCCAGTAATCTTGTGCGTATTAACGTCCAGGGCAACATTCATATCGTATTTAATCCGTTGCTGCCAATAGTTACGTTGGGCATAGGTGCCCAATCCGGTTACAACTAAAATGACTAACAATATTTGCTTCATGTGCTTATATGATGTTCGATCGTTCAAAAGTAACCAAACCGATATCAAAAAATAATGCAAAAAAATCTTAGATGCCCAAACATGATAGGCGGCTCTACACAACTGTTTTCTTCCACTTTCCGCGGGTGAAAAGCCAAAGAGTAAAAAGGCCAACCGAAGTTTCTGAGATAAATACACCCCAGAACACTCCGCTATGTTGCCAGTTTTTCTCTATCGCAAGCCAATAGCAAAGTGGTATCTGAATAGCCCAAAAGAATACAAGGTTGATATAAGTGGGTGTGCGGGTATCGCCTGCACCGTTAAAGGCTTGCACTGATACCATCCACCATCCATATACAAAGTAAGAGAACGATAGAATCCTCAACCACTGAGCTCCTATAGATACTACCGCCTCATCATCGGTAAAGATGCGCAATAGCTGATCGTTAAATACATAAAAGGCAATAGACACCAGCACCAGGAAGACCATATTGTAAACACCAATCCTCCACACCGATGATTCCGCTCTTTTCGGGTGGCCCGCCCCGAGGTTCTGCCCCACCAATGTAGCAGCAGCGTTAGATAACCCCCACGCAGGCATCATGGAAAACATCATAATCCTGATAGTAATAGTGCATGCAGCCACTGCATGACTTCCTACGTCAGAGATAATTCGCATCAGGAATATCCAGCTAGTCATGGAAACTATGTTCTGCCCTATTCCACCCACTGAAGTTTTTGCTATTGATAGCATGGTATGAGTATCCCAAATCAGTTGCTCCCTGCCTGCCTTTATATGTTTGCTGCCTTTAAATAGCAACCAGAGTTGAACCAAAACCCCACAGCCTCTCCCTGTTGTAGTCGCAATAGCGGCACCCTCAATGCCCATTGCCGGCACGGGTCCAAGTCCAAAAATAAAAAGAGGCACCAGCAAGATGTTGATACTATTGGAAATCAATAGCACTTTCATAGCTACAGCCGCATCCCCGGCTCCTCTAAAGATGGCATTGATTACAAACAACATCACAATTACCACGTTACCACCCAACATCCATTGCGTAAACTTGTAGCCATGATTGATGGTCCAATCATCGCCACCCATTAACGCCAATAGTTCCTTCGAAAAGAAAATACCTGCTACAGAGAAAGGAAGTGATACAATAATGGCAAGAAATATAGACTGTGTAGCCACTCGGCCGGCTGCTTCAGGATTCTTCTCCCCAACCCTCCTGGACACGATGGCTGTAACTGCCATCGCAAGCCCCATAGCTACAGAATATAAGAGAAACAAATAAGTTTCAGTAAGACCAACGGTGGCAATAGCAGATGAGCCAAGTTTCCCCACAAAATAAATATCTGCTAACGCAAAGGTTGATTCCAGAACCAGTTCTAGTACCATTGGAATGGCTAGTAAAAAGATGGCTCTTTTTAAAGGAATACGGGTGTAGTCTGCTTCAGTTCCCCTGATAGCATCCATTACCTCCCGCCAAACCGACCGCCTTGATGTACCTGCAGTCTCTCCTTCTTCAACGTTCATCGAGTTCAAAATCTGTCAGATTATTAGTTATGTAAATGCAAGGGATGCAATTTGTAACATTAATTTTAAACGTCACATTAAGCTTTAGGAGAATTGTATAGCGGCTGCAAGGTGTATTTTAGCGTATGAATACCGCGACATTGAATATTTGCAATGATACCGTAGATGGAACAGTTTCCATCAGGCCTGCGCAAAAGGAAGACTGCATTCATTTGCTAGAGCTGGTAAAAGAGCTTGCCGTGTACGAACGAGCCCCTAATGAGGTTACCGTAAGTTTAGCGCATTTTATTGAAAGCGGCTTTGGCAGTAGTCCTGTTTGGTGGGCCTTTGTTGCTGAAGCAACGAACACTAATGGCGAAACTATCATTGTGGGCTTTGCCTTGTACTACATACGGTTTTCTACATGGAAAGGTCAGCGGATGTACCTGGAAGACATCGTTGTTACGGAAGAATGGAGAGGAAAGGGTATCGGGAAACTATTGTTTGATGCTTTGATAGAAGAAGCAAACCGAAAGAGTTTTAGCGCTATCTGCTGGCAGGTGCTCGCTTGGAACAAGCCTGCCATTAACTTCTACAATAAGTATAAGGCATCTTTTGACGATGAATGGTTAAACGGTCGGCTGGAACTAACCCTATCCAGCCAAAACACTCCTTCTCCCTGACCCCTGTTTTTTTTACCAAAGATGGGGGGTCATTCCGTAGTGATTCCGTAGTGAAAGGCTAGTGAAAGCGTACGGATAGCGTCAACTAAGCGTAGCGCTCCCTTTCTTCCATCTTCCGGGCCCCGTTCCTACACACCTTCTCCATCTCCCCCAAAAACAACCCGTTTTTGGGAGGCAAGTCCGACGCAAGTCCCAGACAAGTCCGAAGCAAGAGTGTGGCAAGAGTGTTAGAAGAGGCAGTGCAACCACACTGCATGCCTATCATGGAATTTCCTCATTTGTTTTCTTTTCCCCCAAACATACACCCACCCTAAAACCAACTTTCCCGTTTGTTCCCGTTTGTTCCCGTTTATTCCGAATTATTCCCGATTATTCCGTTTTATTCCGTTTTGTTCCGTTTTATTCCTGTTTGTTCCGGATTTTTCCATTTTCTAAACACATCTCACAGATTATCAGGAGATGCCAAAAACACTAAATCTTTCCATAATGAAGCAACAAACACTTTTAGCCAACATTATAGCAGGTAAAACTAAATACTTGCTATAAGTCGGCTTTCTCGCGGTGTCATAACAGTCCACATAAACGCAAAGCACGCTTGGGTATTGGGCTAAAAAGCTGTGCTTTCTGAGGTTGGAATAGTCAATAATATAAATATAAATTTGCGCTGTCCACGAAACATCTCCCTTAAAAGCTTCAATATCATCAACATCCAAATGCGCTATCCTATGCCGGTAACCACAGCCTCTTTGTAAATTTTTTGCGTCAGGCCTTGCAATACCTTGCCGGGGCCTACCTCGGTAAAATTACCTGCACCATCGGCTACCATCGCCCTAATTGTTTGTGTCCACTTAACTGCGCCTGTTAGCTGGTCAACAAGATTAGCCTTTATTTCTGTTGGATTGGAAACCGCTTTAGCCACCACATTTTGGTAAACCGGGCAATAAGGTGTTTCGAAATCTGTTTGTTTGATAGCTTCAGCCAATTCTTCCTTCGCAGGTAGCATCAGTGGGCTATGAAAAGCGCCGCCAACGGGCAACACCAATGCACGTTTTGCACCTTCCGCCTTCATCATCTCACATGCTTTTTCTATGCCTTTCATCGATCCGCTAATCACAAGCTGCCCGGGGCAATTGTAATTGGCCGGTACTACTACCTCACCACTTTCAGCTTGTGCCTGCCTGCAAAGCTCTTCTACCTTCTCGTCGTCGAGCCCCATTACGGCAGCCATGGTTGAAGGATTAATCTCGCAAGCCCGTTGCATTGCCTTTGCACGCACACTAACAAGCCTAAGTGCATCTTCAAATGATAAGCATCCATTGGCTACAAGTGCTGAAAACTCACCCAATGAGTGTCCTGCTACCATTTCAGGCTTTGCACTGTCAAGCGTTCTAAAGGCTATGATAGAATGTAAAAAAACTGCGGGCTGCGTAACGTTAGTTTGTTTCAACTGTTCGTCAGTTCCTGAGAACATAATATCAGAAATTCTAAAACCCAATATCTCGTTGGCTTTCTCAAACAATTCTTTAGCTACAGCATTGGTGTCATATAGGTGTTTACCCATTCCGCTGAACTGGCTACCTTGTCCTGGAAAGATGAAAGCATGTTTCATAGAAAAAAATTAGTTGCGAAAATAAAACAGATTTAAAACCCAGGCATAAAAAAACCCCCGGTAAATCCGGGGGTTTAAATAAAGCTAAAACCAGGTTATTGTTTTACAAACTTCTTCACCAGGTTTGTTTCACCATCAAGGCCTGTTACCTTAATTGTGTAGATTCCCGAGGTGAACGAAGCAATGTTGAAATCAATCAGGTTGTTACCAGCATTCACCATTACTTCTCGTGTTTGCATAATCCTACCCGTAATATCCGTGATCTGAACGTTAATACGGGACGCTTCAGGAGCAGTAAGCTTGAGATTAAGCCTTTCTGTTGCCGGGTTAGGGTACAGGCCAGCTATTTCAATTCTCGAAACTTTATCTGCCTTCAGGAGTACCACTGTTGAATAAGAGACTTTACCGTCTTTATCCAGCTGTTTAAGCCTGTAGTAGGCATCCCCTTTCAGTGGATTTGCATCCAGATAGTTGTAAGTAAGTTCTGCGTTGCTGTTTCCACCTTCTGCTTTCGTAGCAATCTTAGCAATCGAAGCAAACTGGGTTGCATCAGCACTTCTTTCTAATTCGAATCCTGCATTGTTTACTTCGTTTGCAGTAATCCAGGTAAGCAGGTTGCCAGAGGCCATGCGCTCTCCTTTGAACGAAGTAATGCTAACAGGAAGATTAGAAGTAATCGTTACAAAATAATCTTCTGTTTCACCTGATCCAAATAGAGTACAAGCGTCCATTGGTCCGTTGGCATTGAAGGCGCCGCGCAATCTCACGCGCATTCCTGTTAGTCCAAGTGTAGCCGTAGCAGGCACTGCAACAGATACTGTTTGCACACCCGTTGCATTGGTAACAATCTGTGTATGCTCACCTGCATCGAATGTTCCGTTCTGGTCGTAGTCTATCCAAACAGATCCGATTGCGTTACCTCCCACAATATTTACAGATAAAGTATAGGTACTACCCTGGGCCAAATCACCTGTAGCTGATCCGGTCGCACCGAACATTGTATACCCGCTTGCTGGGGTACCGGCATTCGAGTTGTTAAGTGTGGTTCCGGTAATCGATACATTATTGATGGTAGGCGTTGTACCATTATGCAACTGAGTGCCTGTGTTAGTAGGACTGCAGTAACACTGAGTGCTCGGCTTAATGGTTAGCGCCATCGTATCAGAATAGGAAGTGATGCCACTACATGTGATAGCTCTTCTATACCAGGTATTTGAGGTAATACCTCCAGTTACGGTAAGGTTCTCAGTGGCAATGCCGGTCGAACTAAATGCGATGCCGTCAGTAGAGGATTCCCAATCATAAGTGGTACCTGAACCTACAGTTGCACCTGTTACGTTTAATGTAAACGTAGCACCTGAGCAAACCGAAGTTGAAGTAGTCGTTACATCACCACCTACAGGAGGAGCGGTACAAGGCGAAAGGATGCTAAAGTTATCAAAGTCAGCATAATAATCTCCCCCCGTCCATACACCATCAAATTTGAACATCACAGTTTGACCCACAAATGAATCCAATGGTAAAGACTTGGTTGCCCATGCCATTGACGTTACGTGATTATTAGGATCTATGATATCGAAAGGAACCCATGTAACTCCACAATCAGTAGACCTCAGGATAGTGATTGAACCCCACGATGGTGAGTTAGGTGTAGGAGTAGTGGGATAGCTGCTCCAATCAACTAATCTGTAGTCAAAGTCGAGGGTCATACCCGCAGTGATAGGGCCAAGCTTAGGTAAAGTAAAGGCTGCCGCTTGTGCACTGCTATAGAAATTATAGGTTAACCCATTTCCACTTTGTCCATGGGTAGTATTAACTGCAAAGCCACTGGAAGACCATCCGGCAGGTAATGCTGTGCTAGCATCAAAGCCTTGTGTGTAAGGTACAGCCATTGGTGAGCTAATAGTTCTGGTTGTATAATTAGTATCGTTTGGAATGAACCCGTCACCAGTCATCTTCGCTATGCTTGTGAAAACATAACTACCAGGCGCTGACATGTTATAATTAGAAGCAATCGTTACTTCCATGGTGTCGCCTGGGTTGAGGATGCCTGTGCTAATTACAACAGGAGTAAATGTTGCAGGATTTGGACCGCTAACTGAACCGCTGACTGTCACATTCGTAACCCCCATGTTGATCACATTAGTTCCTGCATTCTTGATTCTAACTACAACCGGAGTAGAAGCAGCTTCGCAATTGATAGGTGAAACAAGTGCATCTACAGCAATGTCATCGCCCACAAGTGTTACAGAATTGAAGTTATCAATATCGATATAGTAATCTCCATTGTTCCAATCAGCTTCGAACTTAAACATCACACTTTGATTCACAAACGAATCTAGTGATAGTGTTTTAGTGGTCCAGGCCAAACCTGCTGTATGGTTGCTCGGATCGATAATATCAAAAGGCACCCATGTTACACCACAATCTGTCGATCTGAGGATGGTAATGCTTCCCCAATCAGGAGAGTTTGGAGTAAATGTAGCAGGATAGCCGCTCCAATTTACCAGGCGGTAATCGAAGTTGAGCACTGTACTGGCGGGAACAGGCCCTAACTTAGGCATTGAGAAATTACCAGATTGATTGGATGAATAGAGGTTGATATACAAACCATTTCCGCCGTTACCATGACCACCTGCACCAATAGTCCATCCCGGAGTATTCCAACCAGCCGGAACTGAAGTGGATGCATTGAAATCCTGTGTATACGGGAATGGCATTGATGGCGTAATCGTCCGTGTTACAACGAGGGTATCGTTAGGTATATTTCCATCGCCTGCCATTTTAGCGTAAGTCGTAAATGTATAATTACCGGCAGCAGACATGTTATAGGTTGTGTCGATTATCACGTCGAGAGTCTCACCGGCATTAATGATACCACTATTTAAGACGATCGTTGCAAATGTTTCAGGTGCCGGTCCTGTTACGCTACCGCCTACTGTAACGTTATTTGTAGCGAGGTTGATGGCATTTAAACCGTTATTTTTTATGGTCACGGTTACAGGTGTTGCTGAAGATTCGCAATTAATTGGGGAAAGGAGTGCACTTGCTGCTATATCAGTAGCCGCAGGTGTAAACTCATCTGCACCAATGTCAGGTGTTGCAGAACGGGTTTCGCCGTCATAGTCATCTGTTACTTCAGGAAGACTTGTGGCAACGTCGTTTAGTGATACAGCTGCCTGGTGTAGATTTGTGGGCGATGTGAACACCGGCTCAACATTTAGCGAACTTGCGTCTTGCAATGTTGCCATTTGCCAATCACTCAAAGTAGTTCTTGCAGTTCCATCGTATCCAACTCTGTAGGTGGTATTTGTTCCATCCATGCCCCAGTAATCGTTGAAGTCTATTGTGCCATAGGTTACACCAGATACCTGATAGATATTATATGCATAAGATCCTGCAACACCAAAAACCTGCGTGTTAGAGAAGATGTTGTTTCTTACATCTAATCCAGTCACAGAACTGCTGGTGATAAGCATGTTGGCAGACATACCAGCGCTACCACCGGTTGTAACATTACCAAACATGTTAATCGAATTATGGTAAACCTTATGCCCTGTGCCACCTGTGAAACGAATTCCAAAAGCATTCCAGGTAGTAGTTGTAGTGCTATAATTAACTGTTCTAACGTCGGAGATAAAATTGTTTGCAATTAGAAGCCCGGTGGTACCTGTTCCCGATGAGAAGTTGATACCATAAGCTCCATAACCTCCGGTGTTCAGGCTAAGAATAGCAGTAATGTTGTTACGAGTTATTTCACCGCCAATAACATCAGCTCCGATATCTATTCCTGCATTATTAATAAAGCCGGTTGTGATGATGTTGAAGATTTTATTGCGTGAGATAATGGGATAATTAGCGCGATTGATCTCTATCCCCCTGTTTTGAATCTGGTGGCTTGCACTATCATGGCCAATCATGTTATCGATGATCTTCAAGCTGTCTGCTGGTGCTAAAACAGTTCCGATGACGCTAATGCCATTGTAAGCACGAGAAATATGATTATTCTGAATTGTAATGTAATCGTTGTCCTCTGCTCCCGTTGTTAAAGAAGTAGAAGCTGAAGAAACCACTCCATACACACCCGTTGCGCTGCCTGAGCCGCCAATTATGTTGGTGTTCTTAATTGTGTTATATGTAGCACCGTTTCCAGAACCAACACTGGCAATCCAAATTGCTGTAGATCCAGCGGCAGAATTGTTGGTGAAAGTTAGGTTTCGTGTACCTGTGCCGTTATTGGATCCATCGATGGTTACATAATCTGCACCTTCTAACTTAAGCAAAGACGAAGCACTACCCCTTACTACCGTATTAACACCAGAAGCTGGCCTGATGGTCAGGGTGTTAATGTCACTAGCACCTGTAACTTCAGTAAGTACAATTGGGAAAACTTCTGCAGTTGTGTATGCAGTATCAGTTAACGTGAAAGTTACTGCACAAGACATGCCCGCAGATTTCAACGCATTTATAGCACCGGTGAGAGTATTATATGGAGACGGCTCAGAAGCCCCAACAAGGTAATTTCCGCATAACGGAGCAAGAGCTGTAAGGTTAGCAGCAATTGTGTCATTGCCAGTATTAATGTCGCCGGTAAGCTGTGCTATTGCCTGCATAATATACTGGCCTGGCGTTAGCGTAGCTGTAGGGAAATCAACTGTTTGAGATTGCTGAGCGTTAATAGCTGCAGTTGCAGTTTGGTCATAAACAACAGCCATTGTTGAGGCGTTTAATATCCGGAAACGCGTCGCTATAGAACCTTGGTCGCTCGACCCTACATTTGAAAAAGAAGCTTGCGGTGTAAAACCAATACCCGCGCTTACAGAACCATTGGCCATAGGATTAACGAAAGCCGAAGCAGCCGCGTCATTTGCCGGCAGTAGCATTCCGTCGAACTCGTCAGCACCAATGTCTGGAGCAATACCGCCGCCATTAACTGATGGAACTGGTCCGGGACGTGATTGACTATCAATATCCACCGTAATAACCGTGGTCATGCCCGCTGATTCAAGAGGTGTAGGATTGGTAGTGCTAATATGTAAATTGGTTGAACTTATGAATGGCGGATTGAAAAATAAAGAAGCCGCATCTTTGGTGGTATACGCCTGCCAATCGGCTAAAGTAGCCTTGGCAGAACCACCGCCATATCCAACCTTGCCTGAACCAGATACATAATAACTGTTATTGTCAATAATTGCTGATGCTAAGTTGGTAGCTCCGGCAGAATTGAAAGCCCCAAACGCATATCCATTGGTTGTGTTTCCGGCAGTGTGAACAAATATATTGTTAGCGATTTGATTGAAGGTTGCCGCGGCATTTACATTGAGGGCTGCAGAAACATAGTTTGCAGTGCCCCCTGTAGTATTAGGCTGGCTCATGACAATCGTATTGTGTATCAAATCGAGGCCGGTAACAGCAGCACTGATAAAGATGCCGTAGTTTTGCCAGGTAGTGGTGAGGGTACTTGAGTATCTGCTTGCAACCATATCCCGGATGAAGTTATTTGTTACCGAGATGCCACTATTGTTAGTGGCACTAGTAAAAGCAATCCCCCATGCACCCCATCCACCTACTGATTGATTGTAAACATCATGTATGTTATTTCGGGTGATAATAGCTCCGGCATTATTAGCCGCCACTTCAACACCAGCAATATTTGTCTCGAGACCTGTTGTTGAATAATCTCCTACCCGGATATCGTTCCCTTCAATGATTACTGACGATGGTCCGGCAGCTACTGCTGTACCAGCAATTAGTATCCCCCTTGTTCCTATATTATCTGCAGAGGTAGCACTACCTATTAGGTTATTTCTTATAACAAGATTGTTGTTCACATAAGTGGCGTTCCCTTGGGCATTAATGCCATGTAAAGTGCGACGTATGTCGTTATTCTCAATTGTGACTAAGTCGTTCGCATAAGACCCGGCAGAGATAGTGTTTACACTAGCATTGTTGGAAAACACAATCCCGTAACTGGTTGTTGTGGTTGTAGCCGAATTTCGGCTACCAATTATGTTAGTATTTTTAATCGTAATATTAGTAGCTCCATCAGACCCTGCTGTACTTTTTGAACCAAGACTGATAACACCTAAAGTGTTAGCGCTAACTGCAACTTGAAATGTCAGGTTCCTTGGCCCGGTAGTGGAAGGATCATCCCCATTGATTGTAACGAAGTCTGCTCCATGCAGCTCTATCAATGCGCGGGTAGCAGTGGGAGTTGCCGCAGAGTTAACTGTAACATTTCCCTGCGGTCTAATCAGCACGGAAGTGTAATTTGAAGTACCAGTACCGCTTCCCAACAAAGGAATTGGCGTTGCGGGCTCCGAAGTGTTTGAGGAGATCGTTATTGTAACATCTCCCTGGTGGGTGCCGTCGTTGATAGCACCGAACGCTGCATTTACTGTGGCATAGGTGGTGGGTCCCGGTGTGCCCGCTGTTGCGGTAACACTAACCTGCGCAAGAACAGTAGTACAACATGCAAAGATTGCCAAGGCAACCAGTAGGTACATTTTTCTCATATGCGATTTTTGTGCGTGAGCGTTAAAATTATCAAAATAAAATTTATAACCAATTAATATCATTGGAAAATTATTTCGATTGATGTATTGGCCGGTAAATACCTCGTTTGTACTATATATTAATGTGTATTAATTACATAAGGAAATCGCCCTTTGAAAGTTAGGCGGCCCACCTGCAATCGTTTAATAGGAGTTTTAGCCCATCCGAAGCCGTCAGCATGAAAACCCTTGACGAGTAGACTAAAAAGCATAAAAAAGCCTTCGTTTTTAGTGCGAAGGCTTGATATGTGGGCCCACCTGGGCTTGAACCAGTGCCGATAGCTATCGGCACCCTGATTATGAGTCAGGTGCAAACCGACATAGAAGTTTCATGACCATATCAGGATAAACGGCGAGGTTTCTTATATACTTCCTGCTCTTCATTTTCTTTATGTGGCTCTCTATAGCTTGACCTTGCTTATTTGTTACACATGCTATTTCCAGAAATAACACCCAGTCATTTGCTAAGCTGCAGTACTATCTATCCAATTGATTACTATAAAGTATGTAAACTGATGGCATAGAAGCTTTGAATAAAGAAAGCCCTTGCATGTTGTGCAAAGGCCTTCTTAGTTTGTGGGCCCACCTGGGCTTGAACCAGGGACCCCCTGATTATGAGTCAGGTGCTCTAA
>JAEZDR010000006.1 GCA_023433265.1 Bacteroidota bacterium
ATGCCGGGAACAACGGATGAATTTAAATCGCAGGACGATATTCCTGCTGAAGATAATATTACTATGGTAAACCCGGGGCGGGGTTTCGTGAGTAGCGCTAATCAATTGCCCTACGATACCAGTTATCCTTACTACCTCGGCGGAACTTACCCTCCTTTCAGGGGCTACCTCATCAATAGGTACCTCAACGCAATGCAATCTATCACACCATCTATGATGATGGGATTAATGAACAACAACCATAACCTTATTGCTGAATGGACGAGGCCTTCATTATTAGCCTACCTCGATGAAGCTCAGGTAGATCCGGCACACGCTGTTTACCTTGATATCTTTAAAAACTGGAATCTGAAAAACGATCCGGATGAAAAAGGGGCCAGTATCTTCCAGGTTTTTTGGGATAGCCTGATGGTTACGGTCTATAAAGACGAGCTCGCAGGGGCTCACTTACCAATGCCGCAAACATCCACGTTGGTAGATGCCTTGCGAAAAAACGCCGTGTATAACTTCACAGACAACATAAACACATCCGGGATAGAAACATGGAAAGATGCGGTTACTACAGCTTTTATCAAAGCATCTAAAGGCCTTTGGGCCATAGACAACAAAGCTGAGGCGCTTTCCTGGTGGGCTTATAAGAACAGTGGTGTAAGGCACTTATTGAGAATCCCCGCCCTTAGCAGGCTATCATTACATGCCGGCGGGGGAAGAGACATCATCAATGCTTATAAACAATATCATGGGCCGAGCTGGAAAATGGTTGTCCACCTTACTGCCGAAACAGAAGCCTATGGTATTTATCCAGGTGGGCAGAGTGGCAATCCAGGGAGTAAATACTACGATAACTTCGTGAACGACTGGGCTAGAGGCAGGTTTTACCGCCTGAAGGTCTTCTCAAGGGAAGAAGCTAAAAATAATGCAAAGCTGGGAAGCATGATGTTTCAGCCGGCATAAAACCAATCACAAATGAAATTCCTGATAGCGTTACTTCTTACAGCATTTCTGGGATATGTAGCCCCCTTGTATACCTTCATGCCATGGTGGAGCTTTGCTGCCACTTCTTTTCTTATTGCGGTTGCAATTCATCAGAGAGGTTTCAAAGCTTTTCTGTCTGGTTTCCTTGGTATGTTTCTTTTATGGGGAACCTATAGTTTTATCCTCGATCAGAACAATAATTCAATTTTATCCGGAAAAATTGCCAGGCTTTTTTCTTTGGGCGATAATGGCCTTACAATCATTCTCCTGGGTGCATTGCTCGCAGGTTTGGTCAGCGGTTTTGCGGCTTTGGCAGGCAGTTATCTGAGATCAGTAGGTGGCGTTCGGAAAAGAAAAAAGGTACAAACCCGTTCAACACTCGTTTCGGACGAAGCACATATTTAAGCTCGAACCTGAGGGGCGAACATTCTCGAAGGCTTTCGGTTTGCTGAACAAATGTAAGATGCAGCCTCAGCTAAAGTTTGAACAATATGGGTTGGCTTTCTCCATTCATTAATATCCCACTCCACCTCATTCCCGTTATCCAGGAAAATAGTCTTGCAATTAGCCCTGTTTCCGGCTTCTACATTATGTAACACATCTCCAATCATCCAGCTCTCTTCAAGGTCTATATGCAACTCCTCCGCAGCCTGCAGTATCAAACCGGGTTGAGGCTTCCTGCATCCGCACGACCTTGAGTAAATCCTGTTCTTTCCATGCGGGTGATGAGGGCAGTAATAAAAACCTGCCAGGTCAATCCCCGATTCTTCAAGACGCTGTCTTATAACTTCTTCCATAATGCTCATTTCTTTTGCCGTGAAGTAGTTGAGCGCAATACCAGGCTGGCTCGATACAATGATAAGCTCGTAACCTTCATCCTGCAGCAGGCTTAACGCTTCAGGTACCGTATCGTTGAACTGGATAAATGCAGGGTCTACGTTATAAGGTACATCCACCAGCAACGTTCCATCTTTCTCTATAAAAACTCCCTTTTTCATGTTCCTCTGTCTTAATTGTTCACCTTCCTTTTTAACAGAAGTCAAACGTTGAACCAAAAAGAAAACTGTCCAAAAATTCCCCGTTTACAGCCGTCTAAAAAGTCAGGCTCTTGCAAAAAAGAGCGACTTCAATTATCCCAATAACTGCTTTTCCAGCACATAAGAACCTGGCGTTTGGGTAGAGTTCACCTCAACAACCATTGCGGCCCGGTTCTAACTAATTTTACCGGCTCCTGCTTTCTTCCGCAGCTACCCCCCGCAACCTTTTGACCTTGAATTTATTTTTAATCGCCTTCGGTTTTAACATTTGATAAATTGCCGTTCAAACAGCAGGCATGACTTTTGAATTTATTCAGAAGCCCTTATTGTATTTGATGATTCGTAAATAAGAAGTAACAGGCGAGCAGGGCTTTCAATAACTTTTTTCGTACTCAAGTTGGCTTTCATTCAACTGTGTTCATTTTTTAAAGAAGTAGTGTGATGAGGAAGATTTTGGTGGTGGATGACAATCAGGACATTCTGATTGCTTTACAGGAACTCCTAAAGTTTTATGGTTTTGAAGTGTTTGTCACCGATTCCGGTGAGCAGGTCTATAACATGATCGACGCCCACGATCCTGACTTATTAGTCCTTGACGTTATGTTATCAGGTATCGATGGAACTGAGATTTGCCGTAGTTTAAAAACGAACGACAATTATAGAAGCTTGCCTATCATCATGATATCGGCCCATCCAAACGCGCAGCACATGGTTACCGTTGCTGGAGCCAACGATTTCGTAGCTAAACCTTTCGACGTGGGCTATCTGATCGAAAAAATTAAAAAACACCTCGTTCCCCGTTTACAAACAGCTTAGTTCTAATATTTTAAAGCATTGTACTAGCCGGCATTTGTCCGGCTTTTTGCGTTTTACCCCCTTGCTCTATTATCTTTAAACGGCCCATCCCTTATTTAAGGTAGTCATCGTCCCAACTCCCTCTGATCAACTGCCCATTTTCCAGCGACCTTAAAGCGTAGTAAAAGCGTAGTGATAGCGTAGTAATAGCGTAATAATAGCGTTACTCGGCCCTTCCAAATACACATCAAATTCCATCCGAAACTGTAAAAAAACTCATATCTATTGCTTGTTCTCTGTCCCTTACCCCAAAAAAAACCGCTCTTTTCAGAGCGGTTCCATCATTCATCTATTTCAACCTATTGCACATTAATGGTGCCCACATCCTTTACCGAACCCAGGGAGACGTCTACTCCCGTCATGACCTTATCCTGGTAACCAGCCCCGGCATCCACATGCAACGAGTAACTAGCCGCCGGAAGCCCATTAATACGGAAGAAGCCGGTGAGGGTGTCGGCCGCAGCTGTGGCAATCGTATCATTAGCTGCAGTTACCGTATAAACCCAGGCTCTCGATGCAACTGGTGTAACAACACCTTTCACCGAGCCTGATGTTGCTTGCGTATAGGCCCTTATCACGGGCTTCAATATATATTTGTTGCTACCGGTTGTTACAATCGACTTACCGGCATCAAAGTCAAGCCACATCTTGTATTCAATGCCTTCCACCAGGTCTGCGTTTACTTTCAGCTTCAACCCTGATTGCTGCGCCGATGGTGTTGTAAGATTATGCGTAGTGCCGTCCACTTTTACAGTGTTATTACTTCCAAGAACCAGCCTTATCTGCTGTAGCTTGCCTGCAGGAAGCTCGGCGGTGGTTAACAATGTATCCATTCCGTTAGAAAAATCCAGCAGATTGTAAACACCTTTTTTTACCGGGTTTAGAGTAACCCACCCTTCTTCTCCGTCAGCGTCCGAAAACTTAACCTGGATAGATTGAACATCAATATTCACTTGCTGGTAGTTAGCAGGATCATCGGTCAGGTAAAGACTAAGCTTCGAAACATTCTTGTTCTCGTCATCTTTAGAGCAGCTTACGAAGAGGCTACTGAAGGCTACAAGGCCCATGAATAACATTCGGGAATACATAAGTTTGGAATTTGCCCAACAACAGCGAAGATTATGCCTAACTGCAGTATGATACTTTGTAGTTATGAAATTCCATCTCCTACGAAATGTCCGGCACTGTAAGACGTTATTATTCGACTGTGAATCAATGAGCTGGCACCTACTCATTTGTGAAGTTCTGTAGTCGGGTTGATTATGTTTTGCTTTCAGCTAATACCTTGCGACTTCCAGGATCAAATTTATTTTAAGGGTCTGCTGTTAACTACAGTACTCTTCCGCACCTGCAATCGTATGCGTTCCCATCTAATATATGTAAGGTTACAGCTAAACGATTTTGCTGTAATTTCACCGCTCAATTTTAAAAGCACGGCAATACATATATGGCTGAAGTGATACTAATGCCCCGGCTAAGCGATACTATGACAGAAGGAGTTATAGCTGCATGGCACAAGAATGTGGGCGATAATGTAAAAAAGGGAGAAGTACTCGCTGACATTGAGACTGACAAAGCCACCATGGAACTGGAATGTTATAAGGAAGGTGTGTTATTGCACCGCGGAGCAGAAAATGGTCAGAAACTCATGGTTAACGATCTGATGGCTATAATTGGAGAACAGGGAGAAGATATCTCATCTTTAATTTCTGAACATACAGGTTCTAATGGGGTTGAAAAGCCTGTAGAAAAAGAAGCGGCAGAGCCTGCGAAAGAAACTGCCCGACCTGCTGAAAAACAGGAAAGCGCCGATGCTAAAAAGGAAAGCAAACCAACTCCAAACATGGATGATGTTGTGTTAATGCCAAGGCTGAGCGACACGATGACCGAGGGAGTTATTGCGGCATGGCATAAAAACATAGGCGATGACGTAAAGAAGGGTGATGTCCTTGCCGAAATTGAAACAGACAAAGCTACCATGGAGCTGGAAAGCTATAAAAATGGCAAGCTATTATATCAGGGAGCAGACGTGGGAGCTAAAATCCAGGTTAATGAATTGCTTTGTATCATAGGCTCAGAGGGCACCGATGTGGATTCGCTTGTAAAAGCTGTTAAAGGTGGCGGTGCTGCTCAGCCCGTTCAAACAAAGGAAGATAAACCCACAAAGCAAGCCACTGCCACTGAGAATGATACAGTTTCCACTGAAACACAGCCCCTCAACGAAGGACGAATATTCGCTTCTCCCCTAGCCAAAAAAATGGCTGAAGAAAAGGGCATCGATTTGAAGTATGTAAAAGGTTCCGGCGACAACGGCCGTATAACAAAAACGGACGTTGAAAGCTATAAACCCGGTAGAGAAAGCAAACCACAAGAAAAGCCGGAAGCAACTCAACAAGCTGAAAAACCCCAAACAGATAAATCGGTTAAATCAGTTGGCGCTTCATCTTTCGACCATGAAAGCTTTGAAGAAGTGCCTGTGTCGCAAATGCGAAAAACCATTGCACGCAGATTAGCAGAAAGCAAATTTAGTGCACCGCATTTCTACCTCACCATGACTATCGACATGGAGGCGGCTATTCAGGCTAGGACCAGGCTGAACGAGTTAAGTAAAGTAAAAATTAGCTTTAATGACCTTGTGTTGAAAGCTGTTGCAGTATCGCTAAAACAACACCCGAAAGTAAATAGTAGCTGGTTGGGCGACAAAATCCGCATAAACAATCATGTAAATATTGGAGTTGCCGTAGCAGTTGAAGAAGGCTTACTGGTACCTGTTATTCGTAATGCAGATCTGAAACCTTTAAGCCACATCGCAGTCGAGGTGAAAGACTTTGCACAGAAAGCTAAAGAAAAAAAATTGCAGCCTTCAGATTGGGAAGGCAACACGTTCACCATCTCCAATCTTGGAATGTTTGGAATTGATGAATTCACAGCTATTATCAATCCCCCTGATGCATGTATTCTTGCTATTGGAGGCATTAGCCAGGTGCCGGTAGTAAAAGATGGACAGGTAGTTCCGGGTAACTTAATGAAGGTAACGCTATCCTGCGACCATCGGGTTGTGGACGGTGCTACGGGGGCTGCCTTCCTCCAAACCCTAAAATCAATCCTGGAAGAGCCGCTTCGCATGCTGGTTTAACACAAAAGACATTTAAATAAAAAAGCCGGTTCACCGGCTTTTTTTATTCCTATTCTTACACCAACTATGGTTGAATTGTTACAGGTGTGCCCAATGGCGTCATTTTGAAAAGCTCTTCCATGTGATTGTTTTTCAAGCTAATGCAGCCTAAAGTCCAATTCTGGTACTCATCCACTGCAAAGTCTTCGTTAGGCCAGGTTCCATGTATACCTATACCCCCGCCAATTCTTGCTTTAGCAGGTATAACCCCGGCTTGTTTGCGTTGTTTAAACTTCGATAAATCAGCTTGTGTAGGGTAATCAAGACCCATGTAGCTATGCCATTTTGGATGCGGTTTCTTATTTACGATTCTGTAGGTACCAATAGGAGTTCGTCTGTCACCCTCATATAACTTGTCACCTTGGTCCTTGTTCCCAAAAACTACGGGGTAGCTTACAAGCCACCCTTGCTCGTCGTACACAGAAAGTTCATACTCGCTCTTATCTATTAAGATACGAAAAAAATTGGTTGAAGCAGGCCGGTAAGAAGTGTTAGTCAAAAACACAATGGCTACAATGCTTAGCAGTCTCAAATACTTCATGCAAGAGAAAATTTTTCTTCTTTTCAACGAAAAAACTGTTCCGAAATTACGATTCATCCACATTAATTTTAAATGAAAAGCCAGTCAACTTTTCAACAGTCACCTTTTCCGTTCACCAGCAATGCATTGTATTTGAGTGCCGGCATTATCAACGTTGCTGTTTACCTTTGTAGGCATCGAAAAAAGAACTGATGAGACTTTTATCCTGCTTTGTTGTTATTCTAATACTTATTACCTCCTGCACACCTAACAACGTCCATGAAGACGGATCTCTGGAAGAAATCCTTGCCCAACACAATCTTGAAGGCTGCTTTGGCCTCTTCGATAATGGACAAGGCAAGTTCACCATTTACAATGTTCCGCGCTACCGCGATTCCGCTTTCTCCCCCGCTTCAACCTTTAAAATCGTTAACTCCCTTATCGGCATCAAAACCGGGAAAGTCTTCGATGAAACCATGGTAATCAGGTGGGATGGAATCACCCGTCCGTTTACTGCATGGAATAGAGACCTCAACATGGTAGAAGCGTTTAAACTGTCGGCTGTGTCCTACTACCAGGAAGTTGCTCGCAGGATCGGCAAGGACACGATGCAACTCTGGCTCGACAGCTTGCATTATGGCAACGGTCAGATAAGTATCATTGACTCTTTTTGGTTGGATAATTCGTTGAAAATAAGGCCTGATGAACAGCTCGGCCTCGTTAAAAGGCTCTATTTCGGCCAACTGCCAATGGACAAGCGCCCCCAGCGGATAGTGAAGGATATGATGCTCCAGGAGTCAAATGCCAACTACATGTTAAGTTATAAAACAGGGCTCGGAACAAAAGAAAACGGTCGGCCTTTAGGCTGGGTCATTGGATGGATCGAGGAAAATAGGCATCCCTACTTCTTTGTGTTAAATGTAGAGGGCAATCCCGGTCAGGACATCACAGAAGCAAGAATGAAGGCACTAAAAACTATTCTAAAAAAGCTCGGTTTCTTCGAAGGAAAAAAATAAAAACCTAAAACTCCTAAAAAAACAGCTACCATTAAGTTATCTATATTGCACTGTGGTCTCTTTCCAGCATATCTGGTGGCTAATAGCACTTTCTGGCTGCGTATTGCTGGCATTACTTTTCATTAGAACACTCGGGTGGAAGAGGAGCGTTAAACAAAAGCTTGGAGAAGAAATGCTTATCAACGAGCTTACTGCTTCTTATTCTTCTTCTAAGTACAAAATCAAATTCTGGTTATTCACCGGTGCATTTGCTATCATAGTTTTAGCACTCGCCAACCTGCGCACCGAAGCAAAAACAACAAATGAACTGCGAAAGGGCATCGACATTGTAGTGGCACTCGATGTTAGTAATAGCATGTTAAGTGGTGACGTGAAGCCTTCGCGCATTGATAAAGCCAAACAATACATCAGACTCCTGTTGGATAAACTAACTGAGAATAGGATTGGCTTGGTGTTATTTGCGGGCGATGCTTTTTTGCAGATGCCTCTCACTAGTGATGTAGGCGCTGCTCGGCTTTTCCTTGCTAACGCCGACCCATCGGCAATTTCCTTACAAGGAACAGTACTAAGCCAGGCTTTGCTAACCAGTAATAACGCTTTCAACAAAGAAGAAAAGAAATACAAGGCTATCATTCTTATTTCGGATGGTGAGGACCATGATGAAGGCACTGTTGAGCTTGCCACAACTTTACGGGAGGAAGGGGTAACTATAAATACAATCGGTGTTGGAACAGAAGAAGGCGGAGAAATCCCAAACGCCGAAGGCACCGACGTTAAAAAAGACGCAAACGGAAGAGTAATAATTAGTAAGCTAAATGAATCGGTTTTAAAAGAAATTGCTGCAGCATCGGGCGGCCTATATAAACGGCTGGAAAACACAGCTTCTTCAGCAGAAGCGCTTGCCGAAAGCCTTTCAGCAATGGAAAAGAAAACAATTAATGCAAGCGCAGCTAGAAAAGATTATCGCACGCTATTTCCGTTTTTTCTTGGCTTAGCTCTTCTAATACTTGTTGTCGAACTTTTTATCACTGAACGGAAGCCTGGAGTATAATGAAAGCGATTTTTGTTATTGCTTGTATTTTTTTAGCGATGCTGTCGATTGCACAGCCTGGCTTAAGTGGCATGCAAAAAGGAAATGAGCTTTACATCAAAGGCGAATACGATAAAAGCATTCAGCAATATCAAAAGGCACTGAAGGGAAAATACCGGAACGCAGCTCTCTTTAACATTGGCAACGCTTACTTTAGAAAGAAAGATTTTGCCAAAGCGGAACAATATTTTGCGGAAGCATCAGCTCAACAAAAAAAAGCGGCAAGTTTATCCGAATCTTATTATAACCGGGGCCTTACCCAGGTAAAACAAAAGAAACTTAAAGAGGCAATCAACAGCTTCCGGCAGGCATTGAAATTAAATCCAGCCGACAATGATGCCAGGGAGAATTTGCAAAAGGCGATAAACGAACTAAAAAAGCAACAGGAAAACAAGGAAAACCAACAGAATAAAAACCAGCGACAGGAGGAGCAGAAAAAGAAAAAACGCGACGAAAAACCAATAGAAAAGCAGCAAGCAGAAGATCTTTTCAGGCAGCTCCAACAAAACGAAAGGTCATTAAAACAACTGCTGCAAAAACAAAAGTCCCCTCCGTCAAATCTGGAAAAAGACTGGTAAAAGTTTAATCTGGTTCTGATTAGCCTTCAAAAGTGCTATAGAAATAAGGCGTTTTTGCTTCAAACTCCGCACTACAAGTGTCAACCATTTTGAACACACGTGTTATTCCAAGTTCCTTCCTTTTTTCGTATACTTGTTCCTCCGTGCAATTTCTTAGAATCCTTGCAATTTGCTCGTCACTAAAACCCTGTTTTTTGGCTAGTTTAAGTAACGTTGCCGGCATCGATTCAAGTGTATAACCGGCAAGTTCCTTTTCGGTATTGCACAGCTCTTGTATTTGGTAAATGAACCAGCGATCTATTCTTGTGGCTTCGACGATGGTTTTGATTCTCACCCCCTGCATCAAAGCATCCTTGATTCTAAAAATCCTGTCCCATTTTGGAGTCTTTATGTAATCAATCAATTCGTCGCTCTTCATAAGGCTTTTTCCATAATAGCCTAAACCAACAGCTTCATTCTCTAGACTCTGACATGCTTTCTGTACAGCTTCAATAAAACTGCGCCCAATCGCCATTACCTCGCCTACACTTTTCATTTGCAGACCTAGCGTATCATTGGCTCCTTTGAATTTATCGAAATTCCAGCGCGGCATTTTCACTATAACGTAATCCAGCGCCGGCTCAAAATATGCTGATGTAGTTTTCGTTATCTGGTTTTTAAGCTCATCAAGGGTGTAGCCAATAGCAAGCTTCGCGGCAATTTTTGCAATGGGATAGCCTGTTGCTTTGGATGCGAGCGCTGAAGAACGGCTAACACGGGGGTTTATTTCAACAGCGATGATAGCTTCTGTTTCAGGATCTAAGGCAAATTGCACATTACATCCACCGGCAAAATTACCAAGGCTACGCATCATAAGCATTGCCTGGTTGCGCATAGCCTGGAAGGCGGTATCACTTAGCGTCATTGCCGGGGCTACCGTAATGGAGTCGCCGGTATGAATACCCATTGGGTCAACATTTTCAACCGTGCAAATAATCACCACGTTGTCGTTCATGTCACGGAGCAATTCCAATTCATATTCTTTCCATCCTAAAACCGCTTTTTCTACAAGAACTTCATGTATTGGAGAAGCGGTCAAACCCCGTTGTAACGCCTCGTCCAACTCATCCTTGCTATGAACAAAGCCTCCACCTGTTCCGCCTAATGTAAAAGACGGTCGAATAACCAACGGATAACCTATCTCCTGTGCAAATTCCTTTCCTTCAAGAAAGCTGTTAGCCACTTTACTTGGCGCCACCTTTACGCCAATTTTTACCATTAATTGCCTAAACTTCTCCCTGTCTTCTGCAGTATCAATTGCCGCCACATCCACCCCAATCATCCTAACACCGAACTTTTCCCAAACGCCAAGTTCATCAGCTTCTTTACAAAGGTTTAGCGCTGTTTGCCCGCCCATGGTAGGTAAAACAGCGTCAATTTGATTTTCTTCAAGTATTTGCTCAATACTTTCTACCGTTAACGGAAGCAAGTAAACCTTATCGGCCATCATCGGATCGGTCATGATGGTGGCCGGGTTACTGTTTATAAGGAATACCTTAATACCCTCCTCTCTTAAGCTACGGGCTGCCTGCGAACCTGAGTAGTCAAATTCACAAGCCTGACCTATGATTATGGGGCCCGAACCTACAATGAGTACTGATTTGATGGAGTTGTCTTTAGGCATGGCGCAAAAATAACAGCAGAACATCGTGTTTGAAAATTCTGATGTTCACATTTGATGTGGAATCCAGCTTTTCACTTCTTTTGCGCCATACAAGGCACTTGTTTTGTACAAAAAGCCTACGGAGACATCGTTTTGAACCTAAAAAAGATTATAGTACCTGGAATGTTTATCCTAATTGCACTTTCGTTAATCGTTAGCCTACTCTCGGGTTTTTGGACCAAGGAAGAAAAAACCGAGCTCGCCACTCCTGTTTACCAAGTGCCTGACCCATCACCCAACCCACAATTTGTAAGCCCCATGCATATTCCACTGTCGCTTGCAGCCAATTTTTGCGAGGTAAGGAAAGACCATTATCACATGGGTTTAGATGTAAGAACAGAACAGCGCGAAAACCTTCCTGTATACTCAGTAGAAGATGCTATGTTTCAAGAGTAGCTGTAAGCCCAACGGGTTATGGAAATGCCATTTACATAGACCACATAAATGGCTACACCTCAGTTTATGCTCACTTAAATGATTTTTATCCTGCCTTACAGGAATACGTTATAAAAAAACAACATGAGCAGGAGAAATCGAAAATCGACGTTCATTTACGGCCGGGGGAGTTCCCTGTTAAAAAGGACCAATTTATAGCTTTTAGTGGCAATACCGGAAGTTCAGCCGGTCCCCATCTTCACTTTGAAATACGCGAAACAAAAACCGAAAAAGGAGTCAATCCTTTTAGTGTGGGATTTTCAGTCGAGGACAACATTGCACCTGTTGTTTATGGCCTTTACTATTATGACCGCACAACTTCCACCTACGAACAGTTGCCAAAGGCGTTACCCTATAAAAGTCAAAAGGTTTTAAAAGTATCTAGACCAAGGGTAAGCTTTGCGGCAAGAACGGAAGATAGGAACAACAGCTCCGGTTACCTAATGGGGATTTACGGAGCTGAAGTCCTTCTGGATGATGCTCCCGTATTTTCAATGGCAATGGAACGTTTTCCTTTTAATGATACCCGTTATGTAAACGCTGGCATAGATTATAAAAAGTGGGCCATAGATGGAAGTAAAATCCAACACCTGAGCCGACTACCGGGTAACCGTGGACAGTTTTTTGAAGCGCTCGTGAATGACGGAATAATAGACTTGAGTGATGGCGAGGTGCATAATGTGAAAGTTGTAATAAGCGATCACGCTGGCAATAAGACAATGATTGAAATGAACTTACAATATAATGGCGTACAAGCAACCAAAAAAGCCACATTTGGAAATGTTGTTGTACCAAATAAAGGCGTAACTGTTACTTCTGCACATGCTGCGATTGAGTTGACAGAGGCATCTGCGTACGACACCCTATTCCTTACGATGAATGAACGTTCATCCGCTACAAAGGGGTCAGCATCTCCCATTATTACAATAGGAAGCAAACTCTTTCCTCTACATGACTCAGTAATAGTACGGATAAAGCCAAATAGGCCGGCTGAAGAAAACAAACTTGTGTTGGTTGTTCACGGATCGCATAATTACTTCAGCGTACAGAAACCACGGAAGCAGGGAGACTACTTTGGTGCCCGGTATAATAAGTATGGGGAAGCCGAGCTTATTGAAGATGTTTTACCACCTACTATCTCTGGCTTTAAGGAAGGACAGAGGGTATATAACTTAATCAAAGTTACAGTAAATGACAACCTGAAAACGATCGAGGAACTGAGGGGGGAGATAGACGGAAAATGGGTGATGTTTAAAAGAAGCGGAAACAGCTATAGCTACGCGGTAGATGAAAGGTGCCCGCCTGGGCCCCATGTGCTTAACTTGAAAGCAATAGATGTTGCTGGCAACATAACCGAAAAGCAATATAACTTTACGCGCTCAACCACTCCGGTTCCGCCACAAATTAAAAAGAAAGCCGGCAAAAAGAGAAGCAATGCTAAAAACAGGCGATAAAGCGCCCTCATTTTCAGCCAAAGACCAAAGCGGAAATACGGTGAGATTGTCTAACTATAAAGGCAAAAAGGTTGCTCTCTATTTCTATCCTCATGACAACACACCAACTTGTACGGTACAAGCATGTAACCTGCGAGACAATTACCAGTTGCTATTGGCAGCTGGTTACCACGTGATTGGGGTAAGTACGGATGACGAGAAGAGCCATCAGAAATTTGCAGAAAAATATCATCTCCCCTTTCCTCTGATAGCTGATACAAAACAAAAAATCGTGCGGAAGTACGGAGTTTGGGGAGAAAAGAAATTCATGGGTAGGATTTTTGATGGCACGCACAGGACGACGTTTCTAATAGACGAGAAAGGTATCATCAGTAATATTTTGCGAAAGCCTAAAAGCAGGGACCATGCTGCGGAAATCATGGCAACAACGCCTGAGACCTAAGGCATGCTTCTGAAACTGCGATGGTTATGTATTCAATCGAACAACTTTCTCGATTTATCGCCTAAATACGGTTTCTTTGCAGCCGAAAAAAGTTTATCTCCCAACATGTTACCAAAATATAAAAGAGTACTTCTAAAACTTTCTGGAGAAGCGCTAATCGGCAACGGGTACAACGGTTTCGATCCCTTTGATCCAAAAATCATTGAACAATATGCAAACGACATCAAAATGGTCACAGACCTGGGTGTTCAGGTTGCTATTGTAATAGGTGGTGGTAACATCTACAGGGGTATGAATGAAGCCGAAAGTGGTATTGAAAGGGCCCACGGCGATTACATGGGCATGCTGGCGACGATGATCAATGGTATGGCTATGCAGGCAATGCTTGAACGCATCGGCGTTTATACGAGGCTGCAAAGCGCCATCAAAATGGAACAAATAGCAGAACCTTACATTCGCAGAAAGGCCATCAGGCACCTCGAAAAAGGGAGGGTAGTAATATTTGGTGCAGGTACTGGTAACCCTTATTTTACTACTGATACAGCCGGGTCGTTAAGAGCCATTGAAATAAGCAGCGACGTTATCTTAAAGGGTACAAGAGTAGATGGAATTTACAGCGCTGATCCCGAAAAAGATCCTTCCGCCACCCGGTATGAGAAGGTTAGCTATAATGAATGCATTTCTAAAAACCTTAAGGTAATGGACATGACTGCCTTCACTCTCTGCATGGAAAACAAACTACCGATCATCGTCTTCGATATGAATAAACCCGGCAACCTTTTAAAAGTTGTGGAAGGAATGAATGTAGGCACTCTAGTTAGTTAAACCATAACTTACCCATAAGAAAAAAAGGACTGAAAAGTCCTTTTTTTCTTGCGCTTATATGCCAAATGACACATAGCTATTTAGGAGATTGCTCCTGTTTACCATCAACTTTTCTTCTTTTCTTTGCTGCCTAATGACTCCCACAGGTAAGATTATCATTATTACAGCTCCCTCCGGTGCAGGGAAAACATCAATTACAAGATACTTACTCAAAAAACATAAAAGGCTTTGCTTCAGCGTTTCTGCTGCCACAAGGTCTGCAAGAGCGAATGAAAAAGACGGTGTAGACTATTATTTCATGAGCCTTGAAGATTTTCAAGCCAAAATTCAGGAAGATGCGTTTGTGGAATGGGAAATGGTGTATGAAGGTAAATACTATGGTACGCTAAAAAGTGAAATGCATAGGATATGGAAAGAAGGTAAGACCCCGATGCTCGATATAGATGTACAAGGCGCTATCCATGTACAACAGCAATATCCGGATAATTCATTTTCGGTGTTCATCGACCCTCCTTCGGTTGAAGAATTAAGAAAAAGGCTAAGCGGTCGCGGTTCAGAGACATCTGATAGTCTCGAAACACGGATGAATAAAGCAGAATTTGAGCTGACTTTCAAACAGCAGTTCGACAAGGTAATTGTAAACGATATATTTGAGAAAGCCTGTAGCGAGGCTGAACAAGCTATTATGAACTTCCTTGAAACCGGTGAAAAATGAGCCTACAAGCTAAAACAGCATTTATTACGGGTGCCAGCAGGGGCATTGGAAAAGCGATTGCTTTAAGGTTGGCGAAGGAAGGGATGAACATTGTAGTTGCTGCAAAATCAATAGCTGAAGACAATCGACTTGGGGGCACCATTTATAGTGCCGCAAAGGAAATAGAGAACGCCGGGGGCAAAGCCTTTCCCGTTAAATGTGATATAAGAAGCGAGGAGGATATCACAATGGCCGTACAACTAGCAAAGGATGCTTTTGGGGGCATAGATGTACTTATTAATAATGCCTCCGCCATTTATCTCAATAACACTATTAGCACTGAGGCTAAGCGCTTCGATCTTATACATGATATAAATGTTCGGGGAACCTTCCTGGTTACTAAAGCATGCATACCTCACCTTGAAAAAAGTACAAATCCACATATCATAACCCTCTCGCCGCCCCTAAACATGGAAATGAAGTGGTGGAAGAATCACCCAGCGTATACACTTTCAAAATACAGCATGACGATGCTTGCACTGGCCTGGTCAGAAGAGCTAAAAGGACAAGCGATAGCAAGTAACGCACTGTGGCCTGCTACAACAATAGACACCGCAGCCGTTAGAAACCTATTGGGAGGTGAAGCGCTTGCGAAAATGAGTAGGAAGCCAGAAATAGTTGCGGACGCAGTTTTTCATATAATATCGCAGCCATCTTCCGGCTGTACAGGAAATACTTTTATAGATGAAATTGTTTTACAGCAGGCAGGTATTACGAATCTTGATAGCTATGCAGTAGATGCAGGGTCCAAACTATACCCAGACCTTTTTCTGTAGGATTAACCATGTTTTTCTTGGAACCATTTTAGAAACTGGCAAAGGACCTTTACACTTTCCAGGGGTAGAGCATTATACATAGACACTCTTAACCCACCCACGCTCCTATGACCTTTGACACCCACAAATCCATTAAGTTCACATTCCTGCAAAAACAGCTTCTCAACCTTTGGGTCTGAGATGGTAAAAACTGCATTCATTAAGCTCCTGTCTTCAATAGCAACAGGTTTATTGTAAAGTTCAAGTTCATCCAGGCTAGCGTATAGTAAAGTGGATCGTTCTAAGGCACGTCTCTCCATTTCCGCAAGGCCTCCCTGTGCAATTATCCACTTCAGCATAAGCCAACTACAATAAACTGCGAAAACCGGTGGGGTGTTTAAGATAGAGTTGGCATCAATATGTTTATTGTAGCTTAATAGCGAAGGCACATACCTATCAGCTTCCACAAGTGAACCCTTTTTGATGACAACGAGGGTGACCCCTGCAATACCGAGGTTTTTTTGAGCGCCTGCATAAATGAATGAAAACTTATCAAATGGGAGCTGACGGCTGAAGATATCGGAAGTCATATCTGCCACCATAGGAATTGCTACCGATGGAATCTCGTGCCATTGCGTTCCTTCTATCGTATTGTTTGTTGTAAGGTGTAGATAAGCTTCATCACCATCTATTGCAAGTTTTTTGCGAAGGTAATTGTGATTCTTATCTTCGGAGGAGCAAGCTATGTTAACCTGCCCAAAAGCCTTTGCTTCATTGATAGCCTTCTTGCCCCAAACACCATTAAAGCAATAGGCAGCCTTTCCCTGGGAAGGAAGAAAGTTGTATGGAAACTGGATAAATTGCATGGTTGCTCCGCAATGAAGAAAAAGTACATCGTAATCATCGTTAAGCTGCATCAATTGCCTGACCATGCGGCGACTATCTTCCATTACCTCAACAAACCAACTGGATCGGTGGGGAATTGATAGAACTGAAACACCGGAATCCCGGAAATTGTCAATACCTGCCTTCGCCTCTTCGAGTACTTCAGGAGGCAGCACTGCCGGACCCGAATTGAAATTGTGTTTCATGCTATTAATCTACATCGGTGACACCGCCGCTTACTACGAATTTCATGGCCTCCGCAGCGGTAATATTCAGTAGTTTAATCCTGTCTCTTGGAACAATATAGGTAATACCGCTGATAGCGTATGAGTGGGGCACGTAAACTACGACATAATCCGGCAGTTCGAAACGGCTGGCCTCCCGCTGCGTAATAAAGCCAATACGCCAAACTTCCGTGGCATCAACAGTTACCAATACCGGTTTATCAAACTTTTTCTTGTTGCCGGCAAATGCCTCAAGAAAATCTTTTACCGAAGTGTAGATAAGCCTAATACCAGGCGTACGTTCCAATACTTTGTCTAATACACTCACCAACCGCTCTACAAAGAAGAGTGATGAAAGCCACCCGATAACAATTACCAGCAAGACAACGAACACAAACCCAAGACCTGGCAATCTTCGCGTAACGCCGTCTTCTCCTACAAGGAAGTCTGGTGCAATTGCATTAATAATATTTGGCAATATGTTATCGATAGAGGTAAAAAGCCAAACAACTACGTACACTGTTACTGCGATAGGCGCAATGACAATTAAGCCTTGCAAAAAGAATTGCAGCAGCCGCTTAAATGCATTCTTGCGTTGGTTGCTACCAAACAAAGGCATGTAAAAATGTTTGCTGTAAATGTACAAGCATTAAGCGAACTTACTCCTTAGGCTTGTGCTTATGAGGTGAGGCAAAGAAATGCATCTGATTAAGAAATCGCTCCATGGCTTCCATTCCTTTAATATCATCTACCACAAGCAAAAAGTTCTTTGCTACTTGCTTTAACCGTCCCTTGTTAGTCCCGGTTTGTAAAAACTGGAGGATGTTTTGGAATGTATCGGATTCAAAAAACGGAGAATCGTTTTTGTTAATGAAATAACACCTGAGTGTGTATTCTTTCAGGCTCATTTTCTCGAAGCCCAGGTCTACCGCCAACCATCTGCATTTGACCGTAGTGAATAAGTCTTCTACTTGCTGCGGTATGGGGCCGAACCGATCAGTCAATTCGTCGTGGAAGGTTTGCAAATCCTGTTCGTTCTCACAACTATCGAGTCGGGTATAAAGCGAAAGCCTTTCGGTGATGCTTTCCACGTATTCGTCGGGAATGAGTATTTCCAGGTCGGTATCAATTGTGCAGTCGGCTACGAAGTCGTCCTGCTTGCTAATTTCTTCCTTGAAAAGATCTTTAAAAGATGTGCGCTTCAATTCCCTGATCGCTTCTTCCAGTATCTTCTGATACATCTCGAAACCAATCTCAGCCATAAAACCGGTTTGTTCTCCTCCTAGAAGGTTGCCTGCACCTCTAATGTCAAGATCGCGCATAGCAATTTGGAAGCCGCTACCAAGGTCAGTAAACTGCTCTAGCGTTTGCAATCGCTTCCTGCTATCACCGGGAAGGGTGCTCATAGGTGGGGCCAACAGGTAACAGAAAGCTTTTTTATTGCTTCGTCCAACCCGTCCGCGTAACTGATGCAAATCACTAAGACCGAACTGGTGTGCATTGTTAACAATAATGGTGTTTACGTTTGCTATGTCCACTCCACTCTCCACAATATTTGTACAAACGAGTACATCATATTTCCTGTCGATGAAGTCCATGATCTTCTCTTCAAGTTCGTGGCCTTCCATCTGCCCATGGGCAAAGGAGATACTTAAGTCCGGGCAAAGGCTTTGAATATGTGCGGCCATTTCTGCTAAGCCGTGAACCCGATTATGAATGAAAAACACCTGTCCACCACGCTCCGTTTCAAAATAAATAGCTTCCCTTATAAAATCCTCGTTAAACACCTGCACCTCAGTTTGAATGGGTTGCCTGTTTGGTGGAGGGGTATTGATAATACTTAAATCCCTTGCACCCATTAAAGAAAACTGGAGGGTCCTTGGGATAGGAGTAGCCGTTAGCGTAAGGCAATCAACAGTGGCCTTGAGTGTTTTCAGTTTTTCTTTATGACCTACACCGAACTTCTGTTCTTCGTCTATAACCATTAACCCAAGGTCCTTGAAGTGGACATCCTTGCCTAACAATGCGTGGGTACCGATGATAATGTCAATTTTACCTTCCTGGAGCCGTTTGTATGTTTCTTTTTTCTCTTTGGCACTCTTAAACCTGTTTACATAGTCGACGGTAACAGGAAAGTCTTTAAGACGATCACTAAATGTTTTATAATGCTGAAATGCGAGGATGGTAGTAGGCACAAGCACAGCTGCCTGCTTTCCATCCACTACTGTTTTGAAGGCTGCTCTTACAGCAACTTCGGTTTTCCCAAATCCAACATCACCGCACACAAGCCTATCCATGGGAGAAGCTGACTCCATGTCTTTCTTTACGTCGGCCGTGGCCTTACTTTGATCTGGCGTGTCTTCGTAAATGAATGATGCCTCAAGCTCTGTTTGGAGATAGTTGTCGGGAGCGTGTGGAAAACCTTGTTGTGCTTTTCGCTGAGCGTATAGCTGAATCAGGTCGAAAGCAATTTCCTTAACCTTTGTTTTCGTCTTTTCCTTTAACCGTTGCCATGCATCGCTGCCAAGCTTATTAATTTTTGGAACAGAGCCTTCCTTACCTGTATACTTCGATATTTTGTGAAGGCTGTTGATGTTTACATAAAGAATATCACTGTCTTTATAAATTATGCGCACCGCCTCCTGTAGCTTACCATTAACTTCCAGCTTTTGCAACCCACTGTAAACGCCTACCCCATGGTCTATGTGGGTAACATAATCGCCAGGTTGCAACTCACGCAATGTTTTCAACGTAAGTGCTTTGTTCTTATTGTACGCTTGTTTTACGCGGTACTTATGGTAACGCTGAAAAATCTGGTGATCCGTATAACACACCACTTTTACATCCTCATCAATGAAACCTTCATGAATGGATGTTGCCACGGCTGTAAAAACGATTTCTGTGTTTAGGTCGGTGAAAATGGAGTGCAGGCGCTCTAACTGTTTCGCCTGGTCAGCAAACAAATAAATAGCAAACCCGGCGGCCTCATGGGCTTTCAGATCCTTAATGAGCAGTTCGAACTGCCTGTTGAAAGCAGGCTGTGGGCGGGTTTTAAACTCAAGCTCAAATGTTGAAAAGTGAGGCTTATATCCAAACTCAACGATTGGCCTGTCCTGCAATTGTAGCTCAAGGTCGTTCACAGGCACAAAGTCGGCGGCGTTTACTTCTTTTAATACTCTTGTTTCGTCCGTTTCGTCCCCCGCCATCGCATGGCCTTTTTGCAAGAGACCGAGAAACAGATCAAGATCTTCCTGCTGTACGGCTATTTTTTCTTTAATAACATCCCAATCACGCAGCCATATGACTGTATTTTTGGGTATGAAGTGCAGCATTGAAATTTTATCTGAGCTGCTGAATTGGGTTTCGACATTAGGAATGATAGAAACCTGCATGAGTTTGCGCTCACTAAGTTGGGTTTCGGGGTCGAAGATGCGGATAGAATCTACCTCATCTCCAAACAGTTCTACCCTGTAGGGCTTCTCGTTCCCAAAAGAATAGATATCGAGAATACCCCCGCGAAGCGCAAACTGACCTGGCTCATACACAAAGTCGCTTCTTTCAAAGCCATACATTATGAAAAGCTCCATTAAACCATCAACGTTAATGGTATCGTTCTGTTTTATATTGATAATGTTACCAGCGAGCGTTTCTGGCAAAACCACTTTTTCGAATAAAGCTTCAGGGTAGGTAACCACAATCTTCTTCCTGACTGCCTGTACGGAACCATCCACAGCATCTTTTTTTGGTGCTAAGCGTGTAAGCGCCTCGGTACGCAACATTACATGCGAGCTATTCAGCAGTTTATAGTTCTTCCGGTTTTTAAATGAAGACGGGAAGTAAAAGAGATCTAGTGCCCCAGAAAGATTCTCCAATGTGTTGTGGAAATAGGCAGCCTCTTCCGCATCGTTAAGTACCACGAGGTGATTGAGACCCCCTGCGGCCTCGTTGAGGAAAACTGAAGTAACAATAAATTCCGCACTACTACCCTGCAGGTTTTTAAGGAAAGTGGCCTGAGATGGGGTTATAGAGAGCCTGTCCACCAATCGGCTTAGGTGGGGGTTGTTCTGATAAGTTTGCAACAACTGCTGAAGATTCATAGAATCGAGGGCGGCAAAGATAAGAGAAGCTCAGTAGCAGGAAATGTTAGTATTTTAAGCTTTTACAGCATATAAGCGCCCGTACTGCCGGACGCATGGGCGGGTATGAAGTCGTTTGGCTCGGAGTTGCTAGGGAGTTGCTACGTGGTTAGTACGGAGTTAGACCGCTACAGCATCGCTACAACATCGCTACAGCATCGCTACAGCATCGCTATAACACCATTATAGCAGCGCTAACGATACCCACAATTGGGGTATCAACCTAAGGACTGTGATAAGAAGTCAGGAATTGTCGTTATCGTACCATTTTGAGCCGCCGAGCTCATCATCATCTTCCCAAAGCTCTTCGTATTCGGTGACCTTGTCTTCGGAAAGCTGCTCTATAACTTCATGCAATGCATCCGACTTTTTTTTCCAGTAGGTTTTTTCAACATCGCCGTGGCAAAGCAGGAAGATGCAGTAATTGGTTTCCATCATTACCTGAACAAGAGCTATGTCTCCATTCTCTTTTTCCTTTATAAGATAAACACCATCGGATTGCAGTTCGGCGTAAGAATGCATTTGAATTATTAATGAGTTAGTGGTCTGTATGCAAATATTAAACCATTAGGATTAATAAAGAAAAGGATTATTTTCTTTTTCATGGCCAATAGTAGTGGAAGGGCCGTGTCCGCAATGCACAACGGTTTGGCCGGGAAGGTTAAAGAGCTTCATTTTAATTGAAGAGATCAATTGCTCGTGGTTCCCCCCCGGAAGGTCTGTTCGGCCAATACTTTCATAGAATAAAACATCACCAGCAATTAATATAGGCTGGTTTTTGTGATGGAAACAAATGCTACCGGGCGAGTGGCCTGGTGCAAGGATAACGTCAAGCTGCTCGCTCCCCAACAAAACGGTTTCGCCTTCTTCTAAAAAGTGCAACGGCCCCTCGTAATTAGAAAAGTTTACCCCGTACATCTTGCCTGCTTCGGGAGCATATTGTAACACTTTTTCCTCGAGCCGGTGCAACCTAAGCTCTAAACCGAACGTCTTATATACCCAACGATTGCCGAAAACGTGGTCGAGGTGACAATGCGTATTGAGCAACATGACCGGAGTGAGGCCTGCTTCACTAATAAAATTTTGCAGCGCTTCTTCCTCCTGTGGAAAATAACAGCCGGGGTCGATAATCGCGGCTTCATTTTCGTTGTTCCAAAGCACGTAAGTGTTCTCCTGGAAGGGGTTAAACGTAAAACGTTGCACCTTTATCATAATGTTGCGATAGTTTTTATAATATGAATTGTACTATTTTTATTTTTCTTAAAGACAGGATATGCAAATTAATAGTATAAGGAGAGGAGTGCTTCTGCTTTTTTTCCTGGCCTTATTGTCGGGTGTACGTTCCCAGGTGAATACAGTGCAATTTGGAAAGAACCGTGTTCAGCATACAAAGTTTAAATGGAAGTTTTATCAAAGCGAAAATTTCAATACCTATTTTAACCAGGGTGGCCTTGAATTAGGAAAATATGTAACACAGCTGGCCGAAAGCGAGCTGCCGCAAATAGAGGACGCAGTAGAGTACTCGTTGCAACGAAAGGTGAGCCTCGTAATATATAATAGTTATGAGGATTACCGTCAAACAAACATTGGCCTGGAAACCGATATACAAAGTGCCGGCGGTGCTACCCGCCTGGTTAACAATAAAATGCTATTGTATTTTGATGGCAACCATAACAACCTTCGTCGGCAGGTGAGAGAAGGTATTGCCCGCGTTTTAGTGGATAACATTCTTTTTGGTGACGATATCGGTGAGTTTGCCAGCAACCAGGCGCTTCTTGACCTGCCACAGTGGTTGGTAGACGGGTACGTAACTTACATAGCAGAAAACTGGAGTACGGAAAAGGACGATCAACTGAAAAGTGCGATCATGGGTTCTACCTATAGAAACTTTTACCAGTTTGCCTTTGAAAGGCCACAACTTGCCGGGCACGCATTATGGCATTACGTAGGCGAGAAATACAAAAAAGAAAATGTTACTTATTTTCTTTACCTGGCCCGCATATATAAAAACCTGAATACTGCATCGCAACGCATAACAAAAAAGAAATTCAAGGACTTACTCGCCGAGTTTATGGAGTTCCAGGAAACCCGGTATCAGAATGACATAAGACAAAGGAAAAATGCACCCCGCGGCCAACTAACGGTAATGGAAGAGACCAAAAGGGGAAGAGATTATTACCGATTTGCAGTAAATCCCAATCGCCGCAGCAACGACTACGCGGTGGTGGAATTCAGGAATAATGTGTACCGAGTGAACCTGATTGAAAACTTTGGCGATAAGCGAACCCTGCTAAAGTTCGGAGTAAAGACACTAGACCCAAGCATTAGCCCCAACTACCCTATCCTTGCATGGGACAATAAAGGAAGCAGGCTACTCGTGATTTACTGGAAAGATGGCAAAACGCGTATGTTCGTATACGACCAGATAGCTCGTATAAAACGCTTTCAACAAGTAATAACCGGTTTTGACCAGATAATAGATGCTGGTTTTATGCTTGACGCAAACACCCTGTTACTTAGTGCAGTAAAAAATGGCCACACAGACATCTTTACATATAAAATAGACAGCGAAAAAATAGAGCAGATTACAAATGATGTATTTGATGACCTGGACCCCGTGTTTGTTTCGTTCCCTAACCGTACCGGGATAATCTTTTCATCGAACAGGCCGGGTACAGACCAGGCGGTCTTGGACACTGCGATGCCAAGTAATAGCCGGTTTAACATATTCCTGGTGGATATGTTGAATAAAGAATTCAGGCAGATAAGCCAGCTTACTGATATGAAGTTTGGCAACGCACGCTACCCGATGCCGTATAACATCAACCACTTTACTTTTGTTTCAGATGAAAACGGGATAGGCAACCGCTGGGCAGGATTCTTCAGAACCGAAAGGACCGGACTTGACACATTGTACCATGTGGGTGATGAGCTATTACGAAACCCGACAAACCGCGAACTTGACTCCTCATTGAAAGCCTGGCAAAAAATGGAGCCCGATAGCATCAGTTATTTCCAGACCTACCGCGACTCTACCTATACTTTCCCGATCACCAACTATCAAAGCAGCCTGATTGAAACCAGAATAGCCGGTGATGCGGGTGTAGTTTCGGAGTTAAGAAGAGAGGGCGATTTAAAAATGCTTTACAAACTGAAAGTAGATTCAATTGCCTTGCGGCGCCGTAATGTAAACGCCCGCCCTACTGATTTCCTGAAAAAGATAATGCAGAATGCACGCTCGCGGGAGAATGTTACCACTGTACAAAGGCAAGACACTGCAACGACAAAGAAAAAACAGTTTCAAAGCGAGTTTGAAGATGAAGAAAGTGCTGATGTTCCTGCCCCCAATAAAAACGATCAAGTACCCTCTTATTCTACAATAGTAGATGCTTCTGCTACCACACAGCGTTACCCTGTATTGCAAAAATCGAAACTGTTCGACTACGGGCTGGCGTTCAATGCAGACTATGTAGTGAGTGGTGTTTCGAATAATATCCTTGTCAATCGTTTTCAGCCTTTCGCCGGTGGTGCCGGCCCTATAAGGCTAAACAACGGGAATGACCTGAACTGGACGTTTAGGGTGGGATCAAGTGATATTATGGAAGACATTAAAGTAGTGGGCGGGTTTAGGTTTGGAACAAGCCTTAGTGATAAAGATGTGTTCATTACCGTGATGAACTTCAGGAGAAGGATTGATT
>JAEZDR010000003.1 GCA_023433265.1 Bacteroidota bacterium
TTTTTTTTTAAAAAAAAATTTTTTAATCAGCCGTTTTTTTGCCAATCACGACCGTGCTGCAATTAAGCAGATGTTTATTTTTTTTTCCTGAAAATTCAAAATCCAGACGGCTGATATTTGTTCCTCCCCAACCTGCCATATTTACCACCACATCGGCACCTCTTTTATTTTTGTATTTGCGTGGCATATCAAATTGTTTATGAGTATGTCCGCTAAGTATAAGGTCTATATTGTAGGTTTCTTTTGCCAGGACTGCGTCGCTCAATTTGTGAGGGTCCGGATACCAATCGCCAAGGTGAGACAGGCAAATGACCATGTCGCATTTTTCAACTCTTTTTAAGATGTCGGCAGTTTCGTTGGCGCTGATTAAAGCATCCTTATAAATTAAATTCCCATAAAGGTCCGGATCAATCAAACCCTGGAGTTCTATTCCAGTGGCAAGCACTCCAATCTTTATTTCACCTTTTTGGAAGCAGGTGTACGGGACGGTGAGGTTTTCGAGCGGCGTATTTGCGAGGGCATAGTTACTGATCACGATTTTGAAATTAGCGGCAGCCATTTGGCTGGCATAATTAGCCATACCGGCAGCGAAGTCGTGTTCGCCGATTGTTACTGCATCGTAGCCCATACTGTTCATGGCTTTTACTTCAGCTTCGCCTTTGAAGAGTTTGAAGTAGGGAGAGCCATTAAATATGTCGCCGGAGTCGAAGAGCAAGCTCTCGGTTGCGCGTTTGCGGATGGAAGCAATTACGCTAGCTCTTGAACTGGCGCCACCAAGGAAAGCCGTTTGGCTACCGTCGTCCGGAAAGGCATCAAGCCTGCTATGCAGATCAGCAGTGTGAAGTATGGTAATTCTTCTGAATGTATTGACCAGCAACCGGGCAGGCACAAATGAAGATAACAGCAAGCCGCCTGTTGCTTTGGATGCGAGATGGATAAAGTTTCTTCTATTCATTGACGATCCTATTTTGGAGGGTTGCGCTAACAGGGAGGCCGGAAGCTGACAAGTGTTGTATATATTCAATTAAACCGTCACGCACGAGATATTGAAGGTTTTCTCGTGGGATATATTTAAGCATGGTAGTATAGTCGCCACCATTCACTATGTAGTCCGGTAACGCGATTGTGTACTTTGCATTGAGGTTGAGGGGTAAGCCGTTGACCTTTACTTCAGTAGCCTTTTTATCTACAATCTTCATTGAGATGCCTGATAAAGGCCAGCCTCCCCTTGAAGCAATGTGGTTAAGCAGTTTTAGCAATACTTCGCCTTTGATAGCCTGTACTACAATTACATTATCGTAAGGCATTATAGTATAGATTGTTTCGATGGTGACGTTGCCTTTTGGGATATAAGATTTAAATCCACCAGAGTTGAGGAAAGCGGCATCTATGGGCCTGTTATATTGTTTAGCTGCTGCCCACCGTATTCCGTCGGCAAGCAAATTTCCCATGGAACTTTCCGGTTGTTTACGCGTGAGGGAGCTGGTTGCAAAGCCAATAGGCTTCTGCATAAATTTCTTTACACTGTCGTTATACGGCAGTAGCAGTTGCTGGACAGCGCTATCTTTTGCTACTTTCTTTTCTACAGGGTAGCTTTTGTAACTAACTATTGTGTAGGGCTCTGCGCTCTTACAGCCGGGCAGGATATAGATTATTGCAACAACGGCAAGCCAATTTTTCATATCATAAGCAATGAATGCCTAAGATAGCTGGTAAACTGCGGTACTTAAAAGGAAAAAGGAGTAATCAGGCTTAAAATTATAAGCGCGCGAACAAAGCCCTGAGTTTTTGGCGGGTCATTATTTTTTCCCAGTCTTTTCCCAATGCGTTTTCCCAGAGTGGTTTCATACCCATGGAAACATTGATCATCGTCTCGAAATCCTCATCTGAAAGGCCTTCGCAGATACCAACCGGTATTTCGATATTGTTTTTCTGTACCATTCGCTTAAACTCAGCTACACCGTCGGGATAGTATTCTTCAAGGTGGTTCATTACGATGCAATTGCCAATACCATGCTTCGTTCCAAGTAAATAGCTTAATCCGTAGCTAACGGCATGAGCAACCCCTACCTGTGAATAAGCAATGCTCATGCCCCCTGCATAGGAGGCCATCATTAACTTGTCGTCGCATTCTGCGTCCCAGTGGTCTTTTTCCAGGAATACATAGCGGCACAGTTCAAGCGCTTTTTCACCGTAGCTTTTTGAAAACTCGTTAAGATAGGTGCCTTGCAGGCTTTCGATGCAATGGATATAACAATCCATTCCTGTGTAAAAGCGTTGGTTAACAGGAGCATTGCTGGTAAGCTCAGGGTCCAGCACTATTTGACTAAACGGAGTGAAGTCAGAGTTCATTCCCAATTTACGGGTAGGGCCTGTGAGGACTGTAGTCCTGCTGACCTCTGCGCCGGTTCCGCTTAAAGTGGGGATACCAACCTTATAAACGCCGGGAAGTTTTACGAGGTCCCACCCCTGGTAGTCTGCCGAGGAGCCCGGGTTAGTCATCATCAGAGAGACGGCTTTTGCCAGGTCCATAGTAGAGCCACCGCCCAGGCCAATTACACCGCTTATTTCGCCAAACTCTTCTTTTAGCTGGTTAGCGAGAGCGTCTACCTGTTTTGTTTTAGGTTCGTAAGTAACGTCGGCAAAAATAACCTTATCGTTCCCGGAGAGAGGGATGCGACTGGCCAGGTCTTTACCTTCGAAGAAATGATCGACGAGGAATACCATGGGCTTTCCTTGTTTTCTATGAGGGGCGAGTATTTCGTCTAATTGGTTAAAACTGCCACGCCCATAAACAACGTAGTCAACCATTTTAAAGTTGCGAAAAGCGGCCATTTTTAAGATTTTGCTGCGAAGATACGCCGGGAGAAATCAAACGTTTGAGGCGAAAACTTTCGTTGGGGAGAGAATAATGGACAATTACCCGTTCTCTTCTTCCAGGTTTTTTAAGAGTGGGCTGATAGCGTTATACTCGTAGCCTTTTTGTAAAAGGTATTGCGTGACTTTCTTTCGCTTGATGAAAACATTCGTTTCCTTCAGGCTGCTCCACTTGGTTTTAGCAATTTTATGCAAGGTTTGTAAGTAGTCGTCGTTGTTAATTGTTGAAAGGCTCTTTTTTATATTATAATTGCTTACATCGCGCTGTTGGAGGGCTTGCCTGATTTTTACCTTTCCCCAGTGTTTCATCCTGAACTTGCCCCTCACCAGTGCTTCCGCAAAACGTTCTTCGTTCAGAAAGTCATTTTCTATGAGCCAACTCATGAGTTCTTCCACGTCTGATTTGTACAGCCCCATACTATAGAGCTTCTCCTTAACCTCCTTATGGCTGCGTTCCTGGTACTTACAATAGTAAGTTATCTTGTCGCGAGCGGTTTCTTTGCCAAGCCTTTCCATGTACCTATTTAGGCAAAATTACCCAGGAAATGGCGGCGGGCGAGAATTTTGGACATTTAATTCACATTTTCAAATGACGCCTGCAGGGTTTTTTGAAGGCTTTACAATCTTGCTGTTTTTAACGTAGGTTTGTTGCCATATATAGCCCCTTGTTGCTTGCTAACGAGGGTGAGACCAAAAAACTTAAACCAGATGAAATTTGTAGTTTCTTCTTCTTCTTTATTAAAACAGTTACAACAAATAAGCGGTGTAATTAATGCTAATACAGTACTGCCTATACTGGAAGATTTTCTTTTTGATATACAGGCGGGCAAAATGACCGTGGTGGCCACTGATCTTGAAACGGTGATGAAAGTAGAAATGGATGTGCAAACAAAAGAGAACGGCCGCGTTTGTATTCCAGCGAAGATTATTATGGATTCGCTTAAAAACATCCCAGATCAGCCTCTTACCTTCAACATTGATAAGAATTATGCAGTGGAGATTACCACTGATAATGGAAAGTATAAAGTGATGGGTGAAAACCCTGATAATTTTCCTAAGGAGCCTACGGCTGACGATACCAACAGCTTTACGATGAAGAGTACCGCGTTGGTAACAGCCATCAATAAAACATTATTTGCTGTTAGTAATGATGATTTACGCCCGGCTATGACGGGGGTTTATTTTGAACTAACTAAAGATGGAGTGCAGTTTGTGGCCACAGACGCCCACAGGCTGGTACGCTATAAACGCACTGATGCTAAAGCGCCAAAAGTTGATAGCTTCATAGTGCCTAAGAAGCCATTGAACCTTTTGAAGAATGCGCTACCTGATAATGATGATGAGATTACCATCAGCTATAATGGTAACCACCTTTTTGTAACGCATGCCTCGACCCAGCTTATTTGCAGGCTAATAGATGCACGTTTCCCGGATTACAAGGTGGTTATTCCTTCAGATAATCCTTATAAACTTGTGGTGAATAAAGCTGACTTCCAAAATGCACTCCGCCGCATCATCGTATTCTCTAACAAGAGTACAAACCAGGTGGCATTGAGTATGAGCGGAAGTGATTTGCAGCTTGCTGCACAGGATGTAGATTTTAGTTTTGAAGGAAACGAACGCATGAATTGCCAGTATGACGGTGAAGATTTGCAGATAGCGTTCAATGCGAAGTTTTTGATTGAAATGCTGAATGCGGCTGATACCGGGGAAGTTAAGGTGGAGTTATCTACCCCTACGAAGGCAGGAATTTTAAAACCAACGGAGCAGGGAGAAGGAGAAGAACTGCTGATGTTGGTGATGCCTTTGATGTTAAACAACTAGTGAAGTGATAAATACACATCCCGCAGCCAAAGCTGCGGGATTTTTATATGAAGAGCATCGTCCTTAGGAGTTACGACAATTACATTGAGGCCCACCTGGCAGCCGGGCAACTGGAGAGCGAAGGCATCAATGCTTACCTTCATGATGAGTTTTCTGTGACTATCAATCCGGTGCTTACCGGTGCACTTGGAGGTATTAAACTCCTTGTGAGTGAGCATGATGCAATAAAAGCCCATCAAATACTTGAAGTTTTTGACAACAACCGAAAAGCAAAGCAAACCTGCCCGAAGTGCGGTTCAGGGAATGTACAATATATCGTACCGCCGGATGCCAAGAACTGGCTGGTGGCAGTGGTATCGTTTTCACTGTCAAACCTGGCTATGGGTGCTGAGAAGAAATATCATTGTTTTGAGTGCGGTTTTGAGTTTGAGGAAATTAGAGATGCTGAAGCAGAGAATTAGTAATTATCGGAAACTTTCCTGCATGTACTTGGTTGAGCTAATGTAACCGTAGAAAGGAGAAAGACGGTGTATAATCGTGAACTCCTTATATTTTAAAGGTTGCTTAAGAGGCTAGTCGGCGTTATACAACCTACATATTGGAATCAATGAAGCGTTAGTATCAATTGTGCCCATAGCAAACCCATTGCAAACCCATAGCAAACCCATTGGAATCCTATAGCAAACCCATTGGAATCCTATTGACAACCAACAACCCGTGGAAGTGGCAAAGGGTAGGGCGTATTTAGCGCCGATTGAAAGATTTTTGTCGAAGTAGTTTTTGGCTAATAGCCCAATTTGATCGTTTCTGTTGAGCCATCGGTCATTTCCAAAGACAGTAATGAAATTCCGGTATTTTGATTTTCCAGGCTGAAAATGCCTGAGATGTTCACTCTCCTGCTAATGAGCAAGCGACCCGTTAAGTCAAAAACCCTTACTGTTTTCACTTTCTGATTACTGTGTATGTAAATAGACGAACCTACCCGCCAGGCGACAATCTTTTTTTCCATACCCGAATTCAACAGCAGTACCTGTGAGTATTTTGCCTGTCCTGTGTTTGCTTTCAATTTAAGTCTATAATAAGTAGCCCCCAGCGTTTTAGGTAATGAAGCTCTCTTTTCTACATCTGTTTCGTTTTTGACCGCGGTATAACTATATACATCCTTGAACGAGAAGTTTTGAGGTGACGAAGACTGCCCAAGGTTAAACTGATCGCCAGCTTCTACATTCGAAATTTTCCAGCTGATCATATCTGCCTCCGCATTCCTTGCCGCATGGAAATAAGTGAGTGAAAGCGGGAGCGTTTCGCTAGTGGTTACCTTGTAAATAATACCTGCTGAAAGCGAAGCTGCGTAGACATTCCCGGCAGAGTCCTCTCCAAAACCGACAAGGTTAGAAGGCCAATCGGTGAAAAGTTGCGATTGCCAACCGGTGCCTGCGTTTGGTTTAATTAACCAGCCATTGCCGCTTACGTAATCTGCGCAAATGTACCAGCCATTGAGCGACGGATATAGGCTACCCCTATACACATGGCCTCCGGAAATTGAATAGCCGCCTGTAGTGTTATTGTGGGCATATTGAAAAACAGGGAAGATATTATTGGAGGGCACAGTGCTGCAAGCGCTATATACCTGGTTGGCTTCGTAACACTTCCATCCATAGTTAACACCAACGAATGATCCAGATTCCCTGAAGTTTACTTCTTCCCAGGCGTTTTGTCCTACATCTGCAATCCACATATCGCCTGTTTGCCTGTCAAAGCACCAACGCCAGGGATTCCGTAACCCGAGCGCAATAATTTCCTGCTTTGCAGTTGTGCTTCCCGCGTAAGGGTTTGTGGGAGGAATAGTATAGTAGGGAGGTATAGCATGGTTTACATCGATACGCAGCATTTTGCCAAGCAATGAATTCGGATTCTGCGCGTTATTATTTGGATCGCCTGCACCACCACCATCACCCGTTCCGAAGTAGAGGAACCCATCGTTGCCGAATAGCAGTTTGCCCCCGTTATGGTTGGTGGCCGTTTTAGGGATGGAGAGCATCACGACTCCTGAAGAAGGATCTGTCACATTGGGGTTAGATAGCTGAGTTTGGTAGCGCGCAAGTGTAATAGATCCGGCCGTATTAGTATAGTAAAGGTAGAAGTACCGGTTAGTGGCGTGTTGCGGATGAAAGGCCATGCTTAGCAAACCCTGTTCGCCGCTTGTAGAAACTAGCGTGCTAATGTTGAGAAAGGGTGTAGCCAGCAATATTCCGTTTTGGGCCACCCTTATCGTTCCACCTTTTTGAACAATAAATAACCTGCTGTCTCCTGCATTTACAATGTCGACCGGAAATGAAAGGCCGGTAATGTAGGACTGGAAGTTGACCTGTGGTACCTGGGCATAGGCAAAAGAACAAGCCAGCAAAAGCAAGTTGAAAAAAGGAAGTCTCATAGTACAAGAAATTAGGATGGTTGAAGTTAAGCTAATATGAGACGTGCTTCAGTATTTTGATCGGCAGGGATAGCGGCCGCAGCTTTGGTATTCTTTATGCAATAGTACATTAAATGTATAGGCTATTTACCATTGTATGGTTCTCGCTGTTTGGGCAGTGTTGCGATGGGCAGCAAGTGCGACAGTTAAGTAAAGACGCAGGGTTGAAACAGCATTATTCCGGTTACTTTCCAGTCGGAGTATCCGTGTCGCCGGCAAACCTGGCCGGCGATGAGGCAGGGATGATTATAAAGCATTTCAACAGCATAACGGCAGAGAATGCTATGAAGTTTGGAAAGTTGCAACCACGCGAGGATTCATTTTACTGGAAAGATGCGGATAGCATCGTCGCTTTTGCACAACGGAACGGAATGAAAGTTCGCGGACATACGCTTGTGTGGCACCAGGAAACACCGGACTGGCTGTTCCTGGATGCCGATGGAGATACGGTGAGTAAACAAGTTCTGCTGCAACGCCTGGAAAAGCACATTAAAACCGTGGTGGGAAGATATAAGGGTAAAGTTTACGCCTGGGACGTAGTAAACGAAGCGGTTTCGAACAATAAAGGAGAATACCTGCGCAACACACCCTGGCTGCGCATTTGCGGGGAGGAGTACATTGCCAGGGCTTTCGCGTGGGCCCATGAGGCTGATAAAAATGCATTGCTTTTTTACAACGACTACAATGAAATAGTGCCAGAGAAGCGGAGCAAAATAATCCGGCTTGTGAAAGATTTGCAGGAGAAAGGAGTGCCCATTCACGGAATTGCCCTGCAGGCACACTGGAGCATTAATGCACCAACGAAGGGACAACTGGAAACTACTATTGAGGAATTGGCCGCACTTAATCTGCCACTCCAGGTAACAGAGCTTGACGTGAGTGTGTACCCCAAAATTTATAGTAACAAGGACAAGGAAGATCCTGACACCTCCCGGGTGTTTACCGCGAGGAGAGAGAAAGAACAACTTGAACTTTATAGGAACGTGTTTGACGTGTTTAGAAGAAACAAACACAGGATAACAGGCGTCACGTTTTGGAATGTGAGTGATAGAAAAAGTTGGCTGGATAATTTTCCAGTAAAAGGAAGGAAAGATTACCCACTATTATTTGATGCGAATCTAAAGCCTAAGAAAGCTTTCCATGCCATTGTTCCGAAACAGGACCCATGATGTACAATGCTTTTAAATTATCTGTTACCTTGCTGGCTTTCAGTACCTTTAACGCACTTTCTGGTTGCACACAATTATGAATTTCAACGAATTCTTTTTAAAGTCATTTCGCATTCTGTTGTTACCCTTCGCTATTGTTTACGGGTTTGTGGTGATGGTTAGAAACTACCTGTATGATAAAAATATTTTTAAGTCGGCCGATTTCAACCTTCCACTGATTTGTGTAGGCAATCTCGCCGTAGGCGGAACCGGAAAAAGTCCTATGGTAGAGTACCTGGTTGAACTGCTGCAAAGCAAGTTTCGGATTGCGACCCTTAGCAGGGGGTATAAGCGTAAAACAAAAGGTTATGCACTTGCCAACGAATACACTACAGCGGTGGATATAGGCGATGAGCCCATGCAGTTTCATTCGAAGTATCCCAACCTTCCTGTTGCTGTAGGAGAGGAGCGCATTGTTGCCATTCCGCAATTGTTGCACGACAAGCCAGGTACAGAAGCAATCGTATTAGATGATGCATTTCAGCACAGGGAGGTGAAGGCTGGATTTAATATATTGCTGACAGATTATAACAACCGGTTTACAGAAGACTTTTTTCTCCCGACAGGCGATCTGAGAGATCAACGAAGTTCATATAAACGGGCGCAGGTTATTATTGTTACCAAGTGTCCACCTGATCTTTCAGCGGAAGAGAAAATGGCCATTACAAATGAGATAACTCCCCTCCCGCACCAAAAGATATTTTTTACAACGATAGTTTATGGAGAGCCTTATCATATTGTAAGCAGGCAGCAGCGTGCGCTACTGGCACAGGACGAAGTATTGTTAGTATCAGGTATAGCGAATCCCAAACCGCTGAAGCAATTGCTTGCTGACAGCGTAGCCAGTTACGACCAGATGAATTACCGCGACCATCACCTTTTTACACTGGAAGATTTAAAAGAAATAATCAGTAAATTCAATGAAAGCGTGAAGGAGAACGGCCTAATCATAACGACAGAAAAAGATGCGATGCGGCTGCTGAAATTTAAACAGCAGCTAGAGCCATTACCCTTTTACGTAATCCCCATCAGGCATAGTTTCCTTTTCGATGAAGGAACAGCTTTTGATAATAGTGTTACAGAATACATTCAAAACTTCTCATCAAATCAATCATATGGGCAGGAAAAAACAACCGGGGCATAAGAACAAAAGAGAGCAGGAAAGGTTGAAGAAAGGCAGGCTTGAGATCACCCGCTCCGGCCTGGGTTACGTGGTAATTGATAAAGACGATGAGGGAGGGGATATTCTTGTTCGTCCCAACGATTTTAATAATGCCCTGAACGGTGATACTGTCCGGGTAAAGGTAATAAAAGAAAGTGCCGGTACCAGGAAGAGGGAGGGCCGCATCACGGAAGTTATTACCCGTAAGCAAACTGAGTTTATCGGCCGCATCCAGCTATCGGCCAACTTCGCTTTTTTTATCGTGGACAGTGATAAAGCCACTCCTGATTTTTACATCCCGTTGGATAAGTTGAACGGAGCAAAAAACAATGATCATGTAACCGTTCGCCTGGTACGATGGGATAAGGAGGATAAAAAACCCGTTGGCGAAGTATTGAACCTTTTAGATGCCACCCAGGAAAGCGATATGGCGATGAAAAGCCTGCTTGCAGAAAACGGTTTCCCGCTTGCCTTTCCTGACGACGTTGTAGAGGAAACGGAACGAATACCTGATACGATAACCAAAGCAGACATTAAGAAGCGATATGACTGCCGGGAAATACTCTCGTTTACGATTGACCCGGTAGATGCGCGCGATTTTGATGACGCTATTTCTATAAGGCTACTGAAGACCGGTATGTATGAGATAGGCGTCCACATTGCAGATGTAAGCCATTTTGTGATGCCGGACACCGCTTTGGATGATGAAGGCTACAAAAGAGCCACATCGGTTTATTTGCCCGACAGGGTAAATCCTATGTTGCCCGAACGAATATCGAATGAACTTTGCTCTTTACGCCCAAAAGAGGATAAACTCACGTTTTCTGCCATCTTCCAGATGAATGAGAAAGGGGAAGTGAAACAGTATTGGCTGGGGAAGACTGTAATACATTCGGACAGGCGATTCACGTATGAAGAAGTGCAGGACATGATTGAAGGTGGCGATGGCGACCACAAGGATGAGATCATGCTTCTAAACAAGATTGCTCAAAGGTTACGAAAGAAGCGTTTTAGTAAGGGAGCTATTAATTTTTCGTCACAGGAAGTGAGGTTTAAGCTAGATGAGAAGGGTAAGCCTATCGGTATTGTTGTGAAGGAAAGTAAAGAGGCGCACCAATTGATCGAGGAATTTATGCTGCTTGCAAACAGGACGGTGGCAGAAAATGTATCGAAAGTTAAAGTGAATAAGAAGGAACTGCCGTTTCCTTACCGGGTACACGACGTTCCAGATGAACAAAAGCTTGCGCCATTTATAGAGTTTGCCAAAAAATACGGTCACAAATTCGACACGTCTTCGCCTGAAAAAATTGCAGCAAGCTTCAACCAAATGTTGCAGGATGCAAATGGAAAACCTGAGCAGCACGTGTTGGAACAATTAGGTATCCGAACGATGTCGAAAGCAGTTTATACAACTGACAATATTGGCCACTATGGGCTGGCATTTGAAAACTATTGCCATTTTACTTCACCTATACGGCGCTACCCGGATGTATTGGTGCACAGGATACTTGAATCAGTGCTACTTGACTCGCCGGTAGTGGATAAGAAACTGGAAGAAAAGTGCAGGCATTGCAGCGAACGAGAACGCGCGGCTATGGAGGTAGAGCGAGCCGGTAATAAGTATAAGCAGGTTGAGTACATGCTGGATTATGTAGGCGGAACATTTGAGGCTGTGGTAAGTGGCGTGGCTGCATTTGGTTTCTGGGCAGAAACAATTGAGCATAAGTGCGAGGGATTAGTGAGTGTTGCAGGCTTGTCAGAACACGACGATTTCAGGTTTGTTGAGAGCGAATACATGCTGGTGGGATTGCGGAGCGGCAGAAGGTTTAGAATAGGAGATAAAGTTGCAGTGCGGGTGGTTTCGGCTAACCTGGACAAGCGGCAGATTGATTATGAATGGGTATTAAGAACGGAGGAGGATAAGCCGGACACTAATGCTTCTGCGGCAGAAGTGTTGCACGAAGCAGGAAAGAAAAAAGCAAAGAGCCGGAATAAATACAAGGAAGACCGCAGAACAGGCGGCAGGAAGAAACGGAAAGATTAATCCTGGTGTTGCAACATTTGGAGCACAGCATAGCCTGCCAGGCAGAGCAACAGTAAAATAACTACAGCAGTTATAATCCAACTGAGGCCTTTGATCTTGCGCTTTTCCTTATGCTTGTTCCTGGAGGCTAATTGTTTGTGCAGGTTTTGGTTTAGGGATTTTACGTAATCGTTTAATGCAGCGGGGTTAGTTACCTGTTGTAACCCCTCAACGGCATCATTTACAAAGGGCGAATCAGCCATAGACTTTTCCAACTCATGCTGTTCTTCCTTACTAAGGTTACCTTGCAGGTAACGCAGTAGCTTTCCATCATCGATTGGCTCATCGCCAGGTTTTCCTAATATGTCGTCTATTTTACTCATGTCTTAATTTCTTCAGTAACATGATTTTTAAATTGCGTTTCCCGTTCTGAATAAAACTTTTTACCTGCAGCAAACTGTAACCGGTTGCAGCAGCCACCTCCTGGTAGGATTTTTTTTGCAGGTAAAATAATTCAATGCAAGTGCGTTGCTCGCCGTTTAAGTGTTGCAGGCTTTCTTCAAGAAGTTTTAGATTATCTTCCCTGATGAATCGTTCTTTCTTTTGTTCGAACTCATCTTCTGCCTCAAGGTTGGACAGGTTATCGGCAGACTGTGTTGGCCGCCTATCCCGCAGTTTCATCAGGCAATGGTTGCGGGCAATCATGTAAAGCCAACTTTTGACGTACTGAACCTTGTATTTCTGCAATTCATTGATTGCTTTCAGGTGTACCTGTTGCACGGCGTCCCTGGCTTCCTCTGTATCCTTTAAATACTTCATGCAAACGCCGAACAGCAGAAGCGTATAGCGCCTTAGTAGCTCGCCGAGTAAACTGTTGTCACGCGTTTCGTAATAAAGTTTCAGCAGTTCTTCATCCTCATATTTTGAAACATTCCTGTTCACCTGTTAATAGTAATAACAAAGTAACACGTTTTAGATAATGATGAAGCTGGAAAGCTTTTCCATAAGTTTACACGCATAAAAAAGAAAAATGGGTTTTGTTGCGGCAATAGTGGCTGCTGCTCCTATGCGGGCAGAACCATCGCATAAGAGCGAGATGGTAAGCCAGATGTTATTTTCGGAGTATGGCCGGGTGGACGAGGTACAGGGCGATTTTACACTAGTGACCAGTCATTTTGACAATTATAAAGGCTGGGTACAAAGCAGCCAGCTTTCGGCAGTGCCTGAATCCATGTTAAGCCTTCCCCTTAAGGGATACAGTTTTCAACCCGGGGTGAATGTAAATTTTAACGGACATCCTATGCCTATCTCAATGGGGACTCCCATTTACAACCAAAATGTAACTACCATCGGTGAGTTTAGTGTAGGATGGCAGGTAGACGCAAAAACGTTTGAGTTCACGCCGAATAACGTGCTCGAATTGTCGCGGAAGTACCTGAACGTAGGTTATCTATGGGGTGGGCGAAGCAGTTTTGGGATAGACTGTAGTGGATTCGTGCAGCAGGTATATAAAATGATGGGTATTAAATTAAGCCGGGATGCTTATCAACAGGCAACGGATGGCGAGAATATAGGTTTTTTGCAAGAAGTTGTTTGCGGGGACCTTGCTTTTTTTGATAACCAAGAGGGAAAGATAACCCACGTTGGGATACTATTAAATGAAAAAGACATCATTCATGCCTCAGGCCGGGTGCGGATAGACAACATTGATGCACAGGGTATCGTTAATGTGGAAACCGGAAAGAGAACTCACAGGCTAAGGCTGATTAAGCGGCTTGTGATGCTTTAGCAAACGGGTGTTGCAGTTATCAAACGAAAAAGGCCATCGATTCAGATGGCCTTTTTAATATATTTCAATCCAATGGTTTTTATGCGCAGTTCATATAGCGAACCTTGTTAACCTTACCTGTTGCATCCAGGGTAATGACCGTTGATGTTTTTTCATTGCTCTGCCTTTTCTTGCTGGAAAAGTACCGGAACATTCCCTGTAATGAAGAGCTCTCTTCCATGAAGCCAAAGTTCTTCAAAAGCGTTTCAATTCTTTTAACAGGAGTATTAAGAATTTTTCCTTCCAGTTTAACTCCATTGATAACATACACTTTGTTGATGGGTGATACGGCAAGTTGCATAAGACAATGATTTTAAATATTTTGAAATGTTTTTTTGTATTGTTGTTTTGTATAAACCAAGTAGCGTGCCAGTTTCAAAAACATTCAAAAAAAAATCTGTGTACCAAGCAACGAAATGCTGTATAAAGCTATCTTTTAAAAAAGTTTTCTCATGTGCATTCCGCCCTGCTTTTTCAAGCGGGGCTTTTTTATATTGTTGTTGCTGAGGCAGAAACAAATTCGTAGCCGATATCTTTACGATAGTAAATTCCCTCGAAATCTATTTTCCTGACGGCGGTTAGCGCTTTCTCAACTGCATCGCTAACTGTTTCGCCTTTTGCAGTGGTTGCCAGTACCCGCCCGCCATTGGTTACGGTGTTGTTGCCCCGGGTGGCCGTTCCTGCATGAAAAACAAACGCGTATTCTCCTTCTCCTGCACTTTCTAACCCTTGAATGACAATTCCCTTTTTATAATCACCGGGGTACCCGCCGCTCACCGCCATTACAGTGGCAAATGCGCCTTCGTTATACCTGATTTCCAGATCTTCAAGATTTCCGTCAAACAGGCTGTTGAAGAGTTCCAGAACATCGTTTTGGAGACGCGGCATTACCACTTCAGTTTCAGGGTCTCCCATGCGGCAGTTGTATTCAATAACATAGGGTTCGTTATTTACATTGATCAGTCCAAAGAAAAGAAATCCTTTATAGTCCATTTTCTCAGCAGTCAATCCTGCAATTGTTGGCTCAATTACTTTCTTTATCACTTTATTCATAAACGGGGCATCGGCAAAAGGAACAGGGCTGATGCAGCCCATTCCGCCGGTATTAAGGCCTGTATCGCCTTCGCCGATTCGTTTGTAGTCTTTTGCCTCACCAATTACTTTGAAGTTCTTGCCATCGGTAACCACAAATACACTTAGCTCGATGCCTTTTAGAAATTGTTCAACCACCACGCGGGATGAAGCTTCGCCAAACTGTTTACCTATAAGCATTTCTTCAAACACTTCTAATGCATGTTCATGTGTTTCGCATATCACCACTCCCTTGCCGGCGGCTAAGCCGTCAGCTTTGAGGACGATAGGAAGTTTGTGCATTTCGAGGTAGTTCCTGCCGGTTTCGTATTCATTGGCAGTAAACTGGAAGTAGGCGGCAGTAGGCACACCATATTTGTTCATAAACGCCTTTGCAAATGCTTTGCTTCCTTCAAGTTTCGCAGCCTGTGCTGAAGGCCCAATCACCCGGATATGTGCGAGCGAAGGCTCTGATTTGAAGAAGTCGCAGATGCCTTTGACCAAAGGCTCTTCGGGCCCCACTACTACCATGTCAATATTGTTTTGCAGGCAGAACTTCTTTTGTTCCTCAAAATCGGACACTGAGATGTCTACATTGGTGCCACATTGCGAAGTGCCGGCATTGCCCGGAGCAATAAACAGCTTACCACATAAATTGCTTTGTTTCATCTTCCAGGCAAGGGCATGCTCCCTGCCGCCGGCGCCAATTAAGAGGATATTCATAGGGTAAAGATGACGAAAGTCAATTGCACATACAACTTCAGTACATAAAAACATTGAAAGGGGCATATTGTAAAACATTTTTCATCATTACTTAGTATTTTGAGCCACTTAAAACGATTGCAACCCTTAAGAAAAATGTTATTGTATGAGCAATTCTACAGATCCTAATCAAATTACCCCTCAAAAAGGACATCCTGCAGGTTTATATCTTCTCTTTTTTACTGAAATGTGGGAGCGGTTTAGTTACTATGGTATGCGCGCCATCCTGGTTTTGTTTATGACCAAAATGATGATGTTTGATACCAAACTCGCATCGGGTGTGTACGGCAACTTTACTGCCCTTGTTTATCTTACCCCCCTCATTGGTGGTCTTATTTCCGACAGGTACTGGGGTAACAGGAAGTCGATCCTGGTAGGTGGAGTTACGATGGCCATCGGGCAATTCCTGTTGTTCTTTTGTGCATCGGTCATCAGTACGGAAAGCAACCTTGATACAATATTATTTATTGCAGGCCTCAGTGTGTTGGTGATAGGCAATGGTTTCTTCAAGCCGAACATCTCAACGATGGTGAACCAGTTGTATGCTCCGGGCGACAAGAGGGTAGATGCTGCATTTTCTATTTTTTACATGGGTATCAACCTGGGTGCGTTCTTTTCGCCGCTTATTTGCGGTGCGCTTGCCGAGAAGATTGATTACAAATGGGGTTTTTTTGCAGCAGGCGTGGGGATGGTATTAGGCGTGCTATTGTTCGAGATGCTGAAGAACAAATACATCGTTACCGCAGCAGGTGAGCCAATAGGTGTGAAACCCAACAAAGCAAGAGATGTTGAAGCGGCTGGAGCAACAACAGCAACAGGTGCTAAGCAGTCAGAGTTCAGTACAGGAAGGGTAGTACTATGGCTGGCTATTTACGCGGCGCTTTGGGGTATTTTTATGTTTGTGGTAGGGTTCAACTGGATTAGTACGCTTGTGTTCGCCACATCCATTGCTGCAGCGGGCTTTATCATCACAGACCCTACGCTCTCTAAAGTTGAAAGAGATCGTATTGTGGTAATTTATATTGCTGCATTCTTCGTAATCTTTTTCTGGAGTGCGTTTGAGCAAGCCGGCGCTTCCCTCACATTGTTTGCAGACCAGCAAACCGACAGGTTTATCTTCGGATGGGAGATGCCTGCAAGTTGGTTCCAGAGTGTGAACCCGTTGGCGATTATTGTTTTTGCACCCATTTTCGCGATGATCTGGACACGGCTTGGAAACAAAAACATGGAGCCCGCTTCACCACTTAAGCAGGCTATGGGATTGTTCCTGCTATCGCTTGGATACCTGGTAATAGCTTATGGGGTAAAAGGTGTTGGGAACGAAGCAAAGATTAGTATGTTCTGGTTGCTGGGAATGTATTTAATGCATACATGGGGCGAGCTTTGTCTTTCCCCAATTGGTTTGTCGATGGTAGCAAGACTTTCACCTGCACGCCTGGCATCGCTGTTAATGGGTGTCTGGTTTCTCGCTAATGCTATGGCAAATGACTTTGCAGGAATGCTCAGCAAGCTTTATCCTAAAGAGGGACCTACAAACTTTTTCGGCACTCAAATAACCGATATGTACGACTTCTTTATGATTTTCGTGGTATTGTCTGGTGTGGCAGCTATTATTCTATTCCTTATTTCTAAGCGCATGCTTAAACTAATGCATGGTTTAAGATAGCGCTGGCAGATATTTCCAGGCCACCTGTGGTAACAGGTGGCTTTTTTTATGCCCCAATATTTGAACGTAGTGCTTTATGTCGGTTTTCAATTATTTTTATACGCACTAAACCAACAACATGCCTGTTTCTTCAAAAGACTTCAAACCATTTATTGCTGCGGGACAAAATGTAAAAGAGTTTACAATCAAAGCAATTGTAATCGGTAGCCTGTTCGGAATCATTTTCGGAGCTTCTACGGTGTACCTTGCTTTGAAGGCAGGCCTTACCGTATCGGCATCCATTCCTATCGCGGTTATGAGCGTGCTTTTGAGCAAACTGTTTTTGAAGACTACTATACTCGAAAACAATATCATTCAAACAACAGGCTCTGCAGGTGAGAGTATTGCAGCAGGCGTGGTTTTCACGTTACCCGGATTTTTGTTTCTGACAGATCCAGCAAGTGCTAATTTCTTTAATTATTTTACCATACTCATACTTGCCATATTTGGAGGTATACTAGGTACGTTAATGATGATACCCCTAAGAAAGTCGCTTATTGTGCAGGAGCATCATAACCTCCCTTACCCCGAAGGAACGGCTTGTGCAAGCGTTTTGAAAGCAGGAGAAAAGGGTGGAGCGCTGGCTAAGGTTGCGTTAATGGGCGTTGTGTTTGCATTTGGCTATGCTCTCTTACAGAAGATTTTCAGGGTGATTGCTGAAACTCCTGAATTCATGACAAGACAAACGCAGCGGTTTTACCCCTCTGCTAAAATAAGCGGTGAGATTACTCCTGAGTACCTGGGTGTTGGCTATATTATAGGACCGAAGATTGGAGGCGTTTTGGTAGCTGGCGGTGTGCTTAGCTGGTTTGTGTTAATTCCGCTACTTGCTTCGCTCGTACCTGCTGAGGTGATTGCATTGCAGCAACAGAAACTTGGTTATATGGGCGACATTCATACGGCAGGAGGCCGGGGAGGATGGGATCCTGTAACAAAGACATTTGCAGATTATTCGGTTGCCTTATATTTTGCCTATATAAGACAGATTGGTGCCGGAGCAGTAGCGGCCGGTGGTTTTATCACTTTGTTTAAAACTATACCGACTATTATTGCTTCGTTCAGGGGCAGCATCGGCTCATTAAAGAAACAAGCAGGCGAACAAAAAGAAGAGGTGCTGAGGACAGAAAAAGATCTTTCTATAAAAGTAGTTGCTTTCGGAAGCCTGGCATTGGTGTTATTGATGGCCATTTTACCTAACATTCCGGGCGAAAGCATTGGCAGTAAATTATTGATCGGTGTGCTGGTGGTAATCTTCGGTGCATTCTTCGTAACTGTAGCCTCGCGGATAGTGGGGCTAATAGGTTCGTCTAACAGTCCTATCAGTGGCATGACCATCGCAACATTAATGGGAACCTGCCTCGTATTTATTGCAGTGGGATGGACAGGTAAGGTTTACGAACCGATGGCGCTTGTGGTGGGTGGCATGATTTGCATTGCTGCAGCTAATGCGGGTGCTACCTCACAGGATTTAAAAACCGGCTTTCTTGTGGGAGCCACTCCAAAATACCAACAGATAGCTTTGTTTATTGGCGCCATCATTTCTTCGCTGGCTATTGGTGCGACCGTGCAGATACTGGATACTCCGACACCTGAAATGCTTAGCCAGGGCATTCAACACGCCATAGGTACCGAGAAATACCCTGCTCCGCAAGGAACGCTAATGGCTACACTCATTAAGGGAATATTATCCTTCAACCTGGACTGGCAGTTTGTGCTGGTGGGCGTGGCGATCGCTATCGTTATGGAGCTTTGCGGCATTAAAGCGTTAAGCTTTGCGATAGGTATTTACCTTCCGCTTAGTACAACGTTGCCCATTTTTATCGGAGGCGTTGTAAAGGGTATTGCTGAATGGAGGCATAAGCGCAAAGGAATACAAGATGTGGAAGAAGAAGATTTAGGGAAAGGCAACCTGTTCGCAACGGGCCTTGTTGCCGGAGGAGCTTTGGCAGGGGTGGTTGTAGCCATCTTATCGGTAAATGAAGGAATAAGTGCAGGGTTACAAAATGTAAATGCTGAACATGCCCTCACCGGCTTACTGGGGCAACAGGGTTATTATGGATTGGGCATCTTCTTCTTCCTCCTGATGGCTTTTGTGTTATACCGAGTTGCGGTTAAACCTAACAGAACCCTATAAGCTTACCTGGTTCCCTGATTTCCAGGTAAAGCGGTGCCATTAGCAAACCGTTTCAATAAAGTGTATACAGCAGTACTATTACCCGCTGAAGGTATTAGTATATTAAAGTAACTAAGCTTTTGAGCGCTGTAACTTTTAGTTCAACAAGCCTGAACGCGTGCACGAATCAGCAAGAATAGGTACCGGGAAACATATTTTTTTCCTGATTTTTCAATCACAGCATCAAGTCTTTGTAAAAAACGGACGGTTTACAGACCAGGCCAAATGGCTTGTAGGATGGGCTATGGCATAAATTATGGTAATAAAAGGACAAAAAGGAAGGATATGAAAAAGATAATGATGATTTTACCTATGTGCGCCATGCTTGCATACTGCAGCACGACAAACACAACGGACGGTGAGATGGATACTGCCGGCTCCAACACAACCATGACAAGCGAATCTGTAGGCTCTGAAACCGTTAACGCTGACGCTACTGTTACAACCGATGCGACCGCAAGTACCACAACAACCACTGAAAGCCCAGTGACCACTACTGAAACTACAGGAACTGTTGACGCGACTGCTTCTGCTTCAGCAGACACTGTTCCAGCTATTGAGCGTGTTGAAGCTAACATGAGCGCTTCACTTGGTACACATGGTCAAACACCTGAGAAAACAGAACCTGTAAATGTGCGCTCATCAGCTACAGCAAGGGCTGGTTACAACATGAACAGCAATTACAGTGTTAACAATCCTTGGACTCCTTACACACGTAACGAAGTGGTGGAAGTACCAGTGGATAACTCGCCTGCCACCGGTTCATGGAGCGTAAATCTTACACCTGAAATTGCAGCAATCTGGAGAATAGATACTGCATCTTTCAATAACTATTATGCAGGGGTTAAGCCTGAGGCAAACTGGTTGTACCCATCTGGTACATATATGAGCGGTTCAGCTACTGTAAATACAAATGACGAAAGTATGAATACAGATCCTTCAGCTTCTGTTTCCGGGTCTGTAAGTGGTTCTGTTAGCACCGATTCAGCAGCGTCTACAACATCTGAAGGCAGTGATGCTTCCACTGAAACAGAGGGAAGTGCTACAGTGAATGCAAGTGCAACCAATTCTGCATCTACCAGTACTTCTGTTGGTGCAGATCAAAGCAATCTTGCGTTAATCACCTATACAGACAAGAGTGGTGCTCAACGTACCTGGAATAATCAATATTTTATAGCTGCAAATGGTAACCAATACCAGATGCCACGCTTCAACCTGTATATTCAGAACGGTAGTTTCACGGGCTTTACAGGTTGTAATAACATCAGCGGCCGGTTGATTCTGGAAGGCGAGCATGGTCTCCGGTTTGAGAACACTACTCCATCAACCGCTATTGATTGCCCGGGCGGACTGGATGAGAAGGCCTTCCTTGAAATGCTAGCTACGGTTGATTCCTATACAACTGAAAACGGCCAGCTACAGTTGAAAGCAGGAGACAGGATCGTTCTAACGCTTAACCAAAGCCAGGTAGATGCTTCTCTTCAAAATGGTTCGCTGAACAAAACTGAGAACAACACTGATGCAACAACTCCTGCAACCCAGGAAGGAACTGATGGTAAAAGCGAAGCTCCGGTAAATGGAACACAGCCTGAGTCGACAGATGCACAAAGGCCGGAAGAACAAAAAGTGCCTGATGGTGACGGTACACAACATCCTGATCATCCAAACCAGCCACAGGATGCACCAACACAAACAGATGACACAAACAACTCAAATAATAGTTCCGACGATCAGCAACCTCAACAGGATCAGTTGCCGGAAGGACAATAAGCGTAGTTTGAATATAAACAGGATTTAATAAGGGGCTGCCTCCTAAGAGAGGCAGTCCCTTTTATTTATGAACGGTATAAGAATGGTGACCCAAGCCTTAAAAGTATTTACTTTGAACGCATGAGTTATATGCAGCACCTGCAGAAAGATCGAAAACTAAGCAGTATCATCCACGAGCCTATCGCCCCTTTACAGGTGAGAAGCAACCATGTGTTACGTTTGATGGCAAGCATTATCAGCCAGCAACTCAGTACTACTGTTGCAAAAGTGATTTATGCCCGGTTCCTGGGTTTATATGGGGATAAGGAACCTACTCCCGCGGATGTATTAGGTTCGTCTGTTGAAGAATTGCGCAGCATTGGACTCAGCAATGCAAAGACGCAGTATGTTCAGAACGTTGCACGTTTTTGCATTGAAGAAAAACTCACAAACAAGCGGCTTCAAAAGCTGGGAAATGAAGAATTGCTTGCGTTGCTTACACAAATAAAAGGTGTTGGTCGCTGGACTGTTGAAATGCTTTTGATGTTTAGCCTGGGAAGGGAAGATGTCTTTGCTGTAGATGACCTCGGCATCCAACAAAGCATGTGTAGACTTTATAAAATAGACGCAACCGATAAAAAAGCCATGCGAGTCCGCATGTTGAAAATAGCTGAACGATGGGCTCCTTTCCGTACCTACGCCTGTTTACACCTTTGGAAATGGAAGGATACTCCAGCTTTAAAAACAGCTAAATGAGGCTTTCATAAAGGGCAAAGTTTAATTAAGGTGCGGAAGAAGCTGCCTATGTACGAAGTCAACACCATAATAAATTAAAGCAGCGAAACCTGCACTCACGGGAATGGTAAGTATCCATGCCCAAAGAAGGTTAACGGTAACTCCCCACCTGACTGCTGATAAACGTTTTGTTGCGCCAACTCCAATAATAGCACCCGTGATAGTATGCGTAGTACTTACAGGAACGCCCATTGCATGTGTGGCGTACAGTGTAACAGCGCCTGCTGTTTCAGCAGCGACGCCTTCCAGAGGTGTTACCTTGGTAATACGGGTTCCCATTGTCTTAACTATTTTCCAGCCCCCGCTCATCGTGCCTATACCAATGGCAGCATAGCAACTACCTTTCACCCACATTGGAATGTCTTTTATAACTGTTTTACCGCCTTCCTGCACCGTATAAATGTGCAACCAATCCGGGACGTTGCCATCGGGATGGGTAGCCGCCACGTAGACCATAATGCCGGCAGCGATCACACCCATTACCTTTTGTGCATCGTTAGCGCCGTGGCCAATACTAAATGCGGCAGATGATACTAATTGCAACTTTTTGAACCACCGATCGGCGCGGTAAGGGTTTGCACGCTTGCAGATATGTACAATCAGGATAGTAATCAGGAAGGCGACCAACAACCCGATAAGGGGAGCGAAGAAGATGAATATGAAAGTTGTATAGATTTTGGCAACATCGCCCAAGCCTTCAAAGCCGGCCTTTGCCATTGCTGCGCCGGCAAATCCGCCCATTAACGTATGGGAAGATGACGAAGGGATTCCAAACCACCAGGTAAATAAATTCCATGTGATGGCAGCTATCAACCCTGCAAGAATAACCCATAAATCTATCTGAGTGCTGTCAACAATGCTGGCGACTGCATTGGCAACTTTAAGGTCAAATAGGAATGCTGCAACGACGTTGAAGAACGCAGCCCAAAGTACGGCCTGGAAAGGGGTGAGGACTTTGGTAGACACGATAGTGGCAATAGAGTTGGCAGCATCGTGAAAACCATTTATATAATCGAAAATGAGTGCTAATACAATTACAAGAATCAGCAGTGTAAACATAAATAGAAGTTGAAAAAGCCTAGGCGTATTTTACAATGATGGATTCAATCACGTTTGCAGCGTCTTCACATTTATCCGTGGCAAGTTCCATCACCTGGTAGATCTCGCGCTTTTTGATCACTTCTTTGAAATCATTTTCCTTTTGGAAGAGCATTTCAATGCTCATATCAAAAACATCGTCGGCCTGGTTTTCTATGCTGTTTATTTTAACCAGGGCTTCTGTCATTTTACGCAGGTCTTTCATATCACGTAAACCATGCGTAGCAACTTTTATTTGTACACAGGCCTGTTCTATCAGCTCAGCCATTTTCTGAATACCCAGGTCATTGGGATTCACATTGTAAAAATTGATCTTTTTTGCGGAGGCAAAGATGTAATCCGCAATATCGTCCAGCGCACTTGCCAGGTAGTGAATATCCTCACGGTCAAAAGGCGTGATGAAGTTGCGGCCGAGTTCTGTAAAAAGATTGTGCGTATGTTCGTCGTTCTTATGCTCAAGATCTTCCAACTTGGAAGTAAGGGAAGCACGGGTATCTACATTGGGTTCATTTACCAGTTGTTTTAAAAGGCTGCCCATCTGGCTTACCGTTTCTGCCACCTGCTCAAACAAATTATAGAAGACTTTGTTCTTTGGCATAAACAGCCTGCCAATTGTATTCAAACCCATTGTTTCTCTTTTGGGGCAAAAGTAGTTCCTATCTTAAAAGGGATACTTTATACAGCAGAATTAATAATTAGATAATATTGGGTTTAAACGGACGGGCCAGCATTAGGGGCAGGTGGAATGTTTTCCAGGTTAGCATGTTTCCATTTGGGTTTAACAAGCACCTTTTTGGCAACTTTGCCCACAGTAAGGCCCTGCACAACAATTGAAAAAACAACCACGATGTAGCACATTTCCAATAACAAAGGTTTATACGGGCCATTTGGAACGGAAATAACAAGGGCAATGGAAACACCGCCTCTTAAGCCGCCCCAAACCAGCATAGTCATACTAGCCTTGCTAAGCGGCGGCTTAAAAGGGACTATCAGCGAAGGAATCCAGATAGATAAAAGCCTTGCAAACAATACCACGAGGATGGCGATTACGGATATCAACCAATATGTTTCAAAATCAGGGATAAGAAGTAGTTCGAAACCGATAAAAAGGAAAAGGACAGCATTCATAACCTCATCAATCAACTCCCAGAATTTACCAAGGTAATCTTTGGTATTTGCAGAAATAGACGTCCGCTTGCTATAATTTCCGATGAAAAGCCCAGCAGTAACCATAGTAAGTGGACCAGAAATGTGTATCGCACGGGCAAACAGATAGCCGCCCATTACTACTGCGAGTGTAATGAGGGTGGAGACGCTATAATCGTCAACTTTCTTCAAGGCTTTGGCCGCAATAAATCCAAGTAAGAGACCTGCAAGCAGGCCACCTAAAACCTCTTTCGCCAGAAGCCATGAGATACTTGCAAAAGATATTTCTAAACCACTTTGTTGCGTTAGTTGAAGTATTACTGCGAACAGTACAACAGCCACACCATCATTAAACATAGACTCGCCAGTTATCTTCATCTCGACGCTCTTGCTTACGTTCGCTTTTTTAAGAATGCCTAGCACAGCAATTGGATCCGTTGGAGAGATTAGCGCACCAAATAACAGGCAATAGATAAATGGCAGTTGGAGGTTAAACAAAGGAACCAAAATGTATAACACAGCTGCTATAATAAATGTAGACATTATGACGCTGATGGTAGAAAAGGTAATAACAGGAAGCTTTTGTTCCCTCAGTTGGTTAATATTTACGTGAATAGCGCCTGCGAACAAGAGAAAGTTAAGCATGGCACCCATAAGCACCTCCGTAAAATCAACCTCTTTCAGCAGTTTGACCAGGTAAGAAGAAGTTACCGGAAAATAGTTAGCTCCACCGAACCTGATGATAAGGCTCACTCCAATTGCCATAAGCATAATACCGATGGTTGCAGGCAATTTGATAAAGCGATAATTAATATAAGAGAATAAGGCAGCAAGCACAACAAGAAACGAGAACGAGTAGTATAATTCCATAGGCAGGAAACAATTTGAGTTCGTGACAAATATAAAAGATAGTAGCTAACCAGTAGGTTGTAAACAACCAAGAGAAAATCACCTTAGCTTAGCATTTGATGTGGTAATGTCTCATTTAAGTTGAATGAAATATTACTTTTGAAACGTGACGGAAGCGAGAATAAATAAAATGGCCGGGGTATTAGAGAAGCGACACATGCAGTTTACTGTGGTGTTGGTCAATATAGAGAATCCCGGCAATGTGGCTGCTATCATGCGCACTTGCGATGCGGTGGGTATACAGGATATTTATTTATTGACTACACGCCAGCCAAGGGAAAAAATCTGGAAGCGCAGGGCCTCAAGATCTGCTGAAAAATGGATTACACTGCATGAATTCTCTGATACTAAAGAATGTTTTTCGGAACTGCTTCGCCATTACCCACAGGTGTTAGCTACACACCTGGGCCAGGAAGCAATTGATTTATATTCCTTAAACCTGCAGCAACCTACCGCTTTCGTATTTGGTAACGAAGAGCATGGACTAGATGAAGCGGTATTGCAATTTTGCACCGGAAATATTGTTATCCCCCAGATAGGCATGTTGCCTAGCCTGAATATTTCAGTAGCATGTGCAGTGACTTTGTATGAGGCCTATAGACAAAACACTGAAGAAGGTGGGGTGACATTGAACCCATTACCGGCAGAAAGAATCAACCAGTTACATAAACTATGGACAGAAGCATGAAAGCATTTGCCTGCATTTTATTTTTATTGTTATGCTTTGACAATGCTGGCGCTCAGCGCATTCCAGCCGTAAAGATTACTGATGTTACAGAAATGATCGATACTTCATCTGTGCCTTTGATTGTCACTTTTTGGGCTACCTGGTGCGGGCCATGCGTAAAAGAAATCCCCTATTTCGAGAAGCATGTAAATGCCTTGAAGGATAAAAAGGTTAAGATCATACTCGTGAGTCTCGACTTTAAATCGGATTATCCTAAAGTGCTTGAGAAATTCGTTACAAAAAATAATTACAGCAGCCAGGTAGTTTGGTTGAATGAAACGGATGCTGATGTGTTTTGTACGGCTATAGATCCCATTTGGACAGGGACGATTCCTGTAACATTGATGGTTAACCGTGCAAAAAAATACCGTGCGTTTTTCCCACACCAGTTAACAGAGCCTCGCTTTAAGCTGGAACTGAAAAAGCTGCTGGAAGAATAACCTAATACTCCGGGAATACACCTGTATAATTGTGAGGTGTTATAGATTTCAATTCCTTTTTCAATTTTGTACTCAGGTTCAATTCATCTATAAATGCATGGATGGCCTGTTTGTTTATCTTGTGGTTGCCCCGCGTAAGTTCTTTAAGCGCTTCGTAAGGGTTGGGGTAATTTTCTCTCCTTAAAATTGTTTGGATGGCCTCGGCAACCACTGCCCAGTTGTTTTCAAGGTCCTGCTTCAGTTTCTCCTGGTTAAGGATTAGCTTATTTAAGCCTTTCCCGATGCTTTTAATAGCAAGAAGGGTGTGGGCCATCGGTACGCCTATGTTTCTCAACACCGTGGAGTCAGTCAGGTCTCTCTGAAGCCTACTTATCGGCAGCTTTGATGAGAGATGTTCAAATTGTGAGTTTGCAATCCCCAGGTTGCCTTCTGCGTTCTCGAAATCAATAGGATTTACCTTGTGTGGCATTGCGGAGGAACCAATTTCACCCGCTTTTGTTTTTTGCTTGAAATATTCCATGCTAATGTATGTCCAGACATCCCTGCAAAAATCAATGAGGATATTGTTGATTCGTTTAATTGCATCAAAATGAGCGGCAAGGCTGTCGTAATGTTCAATCTGGGTTGTGAACTGAACCCTGGTAAGGCCTAATACATCCTCCACAAACTCATTGGCAAAGCTTATCCAATCTTCATTAGCGAAAGCAACGGCGTGGGCATTGAAATTTCCGGTAGCCCCGCCAAACTTGGCGGCATAAGGTATATAAGAAAGCAGTTGAACCTGGTTTTCAATCCGCTCAATAAACACCATTATTTCTTTACCTAAAATAGTAGGAGAGGCTGGCTGGCCGTGCGTTTTTGCCAGCATAGGCACCTTCTTCCATTCTATTGCCAGTTGCTTCAGGTGATGCTGCAGGTTCATTAAAGCTGGCAGATATTCATGTTCAAGACAATGCTTCCAACTTAAAGGAATGGCAGTGTTATTAATGTCCTGCGATGTTAATCCAAAATGCACCCATTCCTTTATTTCATGCCCGTCCTCGTTTTCCAAGTGTTGTTTAATGAAGTACTCAACCGCCTTTACATCATGGTTTGTAATCGACTCAATATTTTTAATAGCCTCCGCGTCTTTGAGCGAAAAATTTGTGACGATGTTGCCAAGCAGTTTTACTTGTTTTGATGAAAGCTTTAAATAACCTTTATCTGCCAATAGCTGCAGGTATTCTATTTCTACAAGGACGCGATATTTTATTAAGGCAAATTCAGAAAAATACTCGCTCAGCATACCCACCTGTTTGCTGTACCTGCCATCGATAGGAGAAATTGCTGAGAGGCTGTTCATTTCCATGTTTCAAGCTTAAGGACTTCTTAATAGGTTGGTAAATAAAGCATTGATCTCTTTATATAAAAAGATATTTCTTTGCGCTGCAAAAGTAGAGGAATTTGGAGAAGATAAAAGTTGGTGCGGTATCCTACCTCAACACAAAGCCATTGTTGTATGGATTTTATGGAAACGAGGAGTTGATGCGGCGGATTGAGCTGTTAACCGATTACCCGGCAAATGTTGCCCGTAAACTGATGTCAGGGGAAATTCATGTTGGGTTGGTGCCGGTAGCAATCATTCCTGAGCTTGTACAGTGGACGGTTGTAAGTGATTATTGCATAGGTGCGACCGGCGAAGTGGCCTCGGTTTGCCTGTTCAGTGATGTGCCGATGGAGCAGGTTAAAACCGTACTCCTTGACTACCAAAGCAAGACTTCGGTAAATCTCGCCAAAGTGCTTCTAAAGCACTATTGGAAAAAAGATGTTGTGTTTAAAGATGCAACAGAGGATTTCAGGGATCACATTAAGGGTGATACTGCGGGTGTGGTGATTGGAGACCGGGCATTTGAACAAAGGCTTACCTCTGCATATATATACGACCTGGCCGAAGCCTGGAAGGATTTTACAGGTCTGCCTTTTGTGTTTGCCGCATGGGTTGCCAACCGGCCGCTCGAAGATGATTTTATCAAGCTCTTCAACCAGGCAAATTCGGTTGGTATGACGAAGCTGAATGAAATAGCTGCAGCGGAAAACTATCCCGCTTACGATCTGCATAAGTATTATACGCAAAACATGAGCTACGTGCTTGATGATGCGAAAAAAGAAGCGATAGAGCTGTTTCATTGTTTTCTAAAACATGAAGAACTGTCAACCCCACCTTTATGCGACTAAAACTGCTTAAAATAATTAAGGACTTCCTGCTTTTTAGCGGGTTGCTCAGAATCTTTTCCCCTCTCAACAAGTCCTTGGTGTTTACGCGTAACTTCAACGAACTGCACAAGTTTATTGGCAAGCACAAGCGCGGGTTATTGATTAATGATTTTTATACAGCTACCCGCAATTACGATAAACGCTACCAGCTATACCAGACGGTTATTGACCATTACAAGCTGGCCAATAAAGAGATTATCTATCTTGAGTTTGGCGTAGCTGCTGCAAGCTCGTTTAAGTGGTGGCTGAAAGCAAATACCAACGCACAATCTTCCCTTTATGGTTTTGACACTTTCGAAGGGCTGCCTGAAAGCTGGGGCACCTTCTTTAAAAAAGGCAGCATGTATGCTGATGTGCCAAAGCTTGAAGATAAAAGGGCTGTGTTTGTAAAAGGTATTTTCCAAGATACATTGGTGCCCTTCCTGCGGCAGCATACTGATGAGTTATCCAAGCAGAAGGTAATTCACCTGGATGCTGACCTCTTCTCGTCTACAATTTTCGTGTTGTCGCAACTCTATCCATACCTGAACAAAGGCGATATTATTTTTTTCGACGAGTTTAATGTGGCTAACCACGAGTTTTTTGCCTATAAAGTGTTTACTGAGGCTTTTTATGTAAAGCTTAGACCGATTGGGGCGGTGAACAACTATTACCAGGCGGCATTCATCGTAGAATAGCTACTCACTAAGCATGTCCCCGAGTTCAGATGCTATTCTGGCCTGCGAGTATTTTTCTACCTGTTGCTTATCCGGTAAAGGCAGGTTCCCTTCGATTAGTTGAACCAGGTAGTTTGCTAATTCTGCTTCTTCATTTCTCTCAAAAGTCTTTCCTGCAACGCATTGTTGTATGATGGAGGCTGTTTCACTCTCCCTGGTGGTGATGTTTATGACAGGCTTTCCTACCGCGAGGTACTCATATATTTTACCCGGTATTACCATTGCTTCATCCTTTGTTACAGGATTTACCAGTAACAGGGCTGATGCCATCTTCATGTGCCTTACCGCCTCTTTGTGGGTTACATAACCCGTTTGTTCGTAAATATCCTGCAGCTTGTATTTCGTTACTAATTCCTGTATTACGGGGGATGCCATACCTACAAATTTCAGCCTGAGCCGCCTGTAGCTATCCTTAATTGAAGCAACCGCTTTGAAGAAAACTTCGGGTTGATAGTAGTCGGCAATAGAACCTACATAGGCTATGGTAAACAAGTTGATACCGGGTGA
>JAEZDR010000045.1 GCA_023433265.1 Bacteroidota bacterium
TGCTTGAATTGGTGAAAGACCGCTGCACCTTCCTTTCCGACTTTTATGACCAATCTTTCTTCTTCTTCAAAACACCGGAGAATATTGATTCAGCATCCCTCAAAAACAAGTGGACTGATAACAAAAAGATATTCTTTGAAACATTTATAAAAGAAACCGAAGGGATAGAATGGACTGCTGAGGCACTGGAACAAAGCTTTAAAGACATTGCGGCTAAACAGCAATTGAAAACAGGCGACCTCATGCTTCCTTTTCGTATCATGCTCGTAGGTAGCAAATTTGGCCCTGGGGTTTTCCAGATAGCGGCGATGATTGGCAGAGAAGAAACCTATAAACGTGTAAGCGTGGCATTGAGAGTGGCGGAAATAGCCTAGATTGAACATTTTATCAAGCGCGAACATCAACCATGAAAAGAACCATAAAGAAAGTTGCAGTATTGGGTAGTGGCGTAATGGGTAGCAGGATAGCCGCCCATTTTGCCGGAATCGGAATGCAGGTATTGTTATTGGACATTGTACCAGCAGAAGCCATCGATAGCACTGATAAAAAAGTGAGAAACAAGATAGTGGACGAAGCATTGCAATCAGCCCTCAAAAGCAATCCTTCCCCTATTTACCATAAGGACGCCATCCAGCGCATCACTACCGGCAACTTCGACGACAATATGAAAGATATTGCCGGTTGCGACTGGATTATTGAAGTGGTGGTTGAACGCCTTGATATCAAACAGCAGGTATATGAAAAAGTGGAGGCCCATCGAAAGCCGGGAACACTTATTACCACCAACACCTCGGGTATTCCAATCCATATGCTGATGCAGGGCCGCAGCGATGATTTTAAGAAGCATTTCTGTGGAACGCACTTCTTTAATCCGCCCAGGTACCTGCGTCTTTTGGAGATAATACCAACCCCTGAAACTGATGCTTCTGTAGTGGAGTTTCTTATGCACTTCGGCGACGTGTATCTTGGTAAAACCACTGTGCTGGCTAAAGACACACCGGCCTTCATCGCCAACCGGGTTGGCGTGTTCAGCATTATGAGCATCTTTCATATTATGAACGAACTGGAGATGGGTATAGATGAAGTTGAAGCGTTGACAGGGCCCCTGATTGGCAGGCCTAAATCAGCCACCTTTCGCACCGCTGATGTAGTAGGTATTGATACGTTGGTGAAAGTAGCCAAAGGTGTAGCTGAGAATTGCAAGAAAGATGAGGCAGCAGCCACCTTTGCTGTGCCGACATGGCTGGATAAAATAGTAGAGAACAAGTGGCTGGGCGATAAAACAGGGCAGGGATTTTTCAAGAAAGTAAAAAGCGAGCAGGGAAAAGAAATACTTACCCTTAACCTGCAAAGCATGGAATATGGGCCAAGACAAAAGCCTAAATTTCCTTCAGTTGAAGCAGCCAAAGCTATCGACGATCTAAAGCAACGCATTAAAACATTGGCAGCAGCGCCTGACAAAGCAGGCGACTTCCTGAGGCGTTTCCACCTGGGCCTGTTTTCTTATGTTTCGCACCGCATACCAGAAATCAGCGACGAACTCTACCGCGTAGATGATGCCATGAAAGCAGGCTTTGGCTGGGAGATCGGGGCATTTGAAACATGGGACCTCCTTGGTGTATCCAAAATGGTGGAAGTGATGGATGCATCCGGATACAAGGTAGCAGAGTGGGTGAAGGAAATGCTGCAAAAGGGTCATAGCTCCTTTTACAAAATCGAGAATGGGAAAACGCAGTATTATGATGCAGCTACCGGCGATTACAAAACTATTCCCGGGGCCGATTCATTTATCATTTTAAGCAACTACAAAGAGCAACTGGTATGGAAAAACAGTGCCTGCCGGCTGTATGATATTGGAGAGGGAGTTGCCGCGCTGGAGTGGCAAACCAAAATGAACACAATTGGTGGCGAAGTATTGGAGGGATTGAATAAATCCATTGCCATGGCTCAAGAAAAGTTCAAGGGCCTTGTGATAGCTAATGATGGCCCCAACTTTAGTGCAGGGGCGAACGTTGGAATGATATTTATGCTCGCGATTGAGCAGGATTATGACGAACTTGATATGGCTATCCGCATGTTCCAGAACAGCATGATGCGGGTACGCTACTCATCTGTTCCTGTTGTAATAGCTCCGCATGGACTGAGCCTTGGCGGAGGTTGTGAAATGAACCTGCATGCAGATAAAATATGTGCAGCAGCAGAAACATATATAGGGCTGGTAGAAATGGGCGTTGGGTTAATTCCCGGTGGCGGTGGAACGAAGGAATTTGTATTAAGGGCATCGGATGAAATGCATGAAGATGAGCCGGAAACCATCACTTTAAAGAACCGCTTTTTAAATATAGCCACCGCCAAAGTAGCCACTTCAGCTTTCGAAGCCTTCAGCCTCGGGATACTTCAAAAAGGTCGGGATGAAGTGGTCGTGAACCAGGGTAGAAGAATAAATGAAGCCAGGAAATCTGTGATAGAATTGTATGACCAAGGCTATGTAACCCCCATTAAACGCAACAACATACGTGTATTGGGCAGAGGCGCGCTTGGTGCCTTGTATGCAGGTGTACACGGTATGTGGCGCGCAGGTTATGCCACGGATCATGACGTTACTGTAGCAAAGAAACTTGCCTACGTAATGTGCGGCGGCGACCTAAGCGAACAAACGATGGTAAGCGAACAGTACTTGCTGGATCTGGAACGCGAAGCTTTCCTTTCCCTTTGCGGTGAAAAGAAAACACTGGAAAGAATTCAGAGCGTATTGAAGACAGGTAAACCTGTACGAAACTAAGAGGTGTAGTAAACTGAAGTTGAAAACACGCAGATTTGTAACATTTGTCAGAACACTGGAATTGATGCCCAACATTTCAATGCTTTTTCAACAGCGCCGATAACTTTGTAGCCATCGACATTATCAACGAAATATTAGAAGATTGCATTGAGGCCTATCCCCTTTCACCGTTTGTAATCAGCTTGTACAAACAATACCAGCAACGTGGCAGCCTGAGCAAGAAGCAACTTCAGGGTTTGTTTGCCAAAGCCTCTGAAATCAAAGGGATGCAAGCCTCAAAACTAGCCACCCTTGAAGCTATCATCAGGAAGATGCCCAACCGGTATAAAAGTGAGGCGCCCGCCATTACACCCGTATACACAAAAGACCCCGCCATTGGTGAAATGATAGACACTATCCTTGCTAAATACCCTCAGCATAAACAAGTCTTGTTTCTACAGTCCAAGTATCTCAATAATGAAGTATTGAGCCCGGCAGACCTCAACGACCTGAAGCGTTTTAAACAGGCCGTTGATCGAAAATCCTGAGGGCCGCCAGCCGGGCATTATACAATAGTAACGAGGATGGTCTTATATAATATCTCCCACCAAAAGTGGCTAATAGAAAGACTCCCTTGCTGTTAATGCCACCATATGCTGCTGGCCCCGTTAAAATACCCTATAATTGCTATTAGAAAAGGCTTAGCAGTCACTAATGTTCGATAGAAATGTGAACATTTGACATATGAAAAACAACATCCTGTACCTATGCTTTGCACTCATAGTGCTGGCTTCATGCAAAACCGAGCAAGTATCTCCCGCTTCTTCTCTTGTTATGGACGAACTTCCACAGGGTTTAGAGTTAAACAACGTAATTGAAAACTACGATGCCGGAAGCAACACATACAGCCTTCGTTTTACAGTGAAGAACAATTCAGGTGAAGCAATGCAAATGCCTTCTATTGAAAGCGATGTTTACAGCAACAATGCTGTAGTGGCATTAGCTACCCAAAAATTTGAAACCATTGGAGCCGGTGAAAGCAGGGAAGCAAATATGAAGGTTATCGCTGCATCAAAGCCTTCAAAAGTAGTGTTCCATTACCAGGATGCACCACTATACGGGCTGCAATTCTAATATCCAACCAGGCACATTCTTTTCAAAAGCAACCATTCATTTATAAACCAACCACACAAGGCAACAGGTAAACTGTTGCTTTGTTATTTTCGGGGACTATTAATCGTCCTTCCGGGAATGGCGGCAAGCAATTGCCTGGTGTATAAACTAGCAGGATGATTGTAAACCTGCTCGGCAGCTCCTTCTTCTTCAATTCTTCCAGCCTTCATTACCATAATCCTATCACTGAGGTAGCGTACCACAGCAAGATCGTGCGAGATAAATATGGCGGTGAACCCAAATTCTGTTTTCAGTTCATTTAAAAGATTCAACACCTGAGCCTGGACGCTTACATCCAAAGCTGAAACACTTTCATCACAAACAATAAACGAAGGCTCTAGCGCTAAAGCGCGGGCAATAACGATTCGTTGTCTTTGCCCTCCGCTAAGCTGGTGAGGATAACGGTGGTAATAGTCGGCAGGAAGATTTACTTTCTCTAACAGTTCTACTACTTTGTCTTTTCTTACCCCGGCACCCGGGTAAATGTTGTGCACTATCAGGGGCTCCTCTATTGCCTTCCCAATTGGCTGCCGTGGATCAAGCGAAGAATATGGGTCCTGGAAGATGAGCTGCATTTCTTTTCTCAGCATCCTGAACCGTTCCGCTGAATGTGTATGAATATTGTGTTGCTTATATAATACCTCCCCTGCCGAAGGCTTGATAAGTCCCAGGACACAACGGCCCAAAGTTGTTTTCCCACAACCGGACTCACCCACCAGGCCGAGTGTTTCTCCCTCTTTTACGTAGAATGATACATCCTGCACAGCATGATACCATTTACCTGTCTTACCAAACAAACTGTTTCCAACAGGATAAGATACCCTGAGATTTTTTACCTCTAATATTTTATGGTCATTGCTATTAGGCACAAAAAGTTGTGGCTCTTGTTTAGTCACACAAGACTCTTCCTTTAGGAAATCGGCTACCACCGGTAGCCTCTCGCCTTTGTTATGCATAGAAGGCCTGCAGGCAAGAAGTGCCTTTGTATAAGGGTGGGAAGGTTCAGTTAAGACAGTTGAAGCAGGCCCTTGCTCAACCGCCTTACCCTTGTACATTACCGTTATGCTGTCAGCAATATCGGCCACGACGCCAAGGTCGTGGGAAATAAACAGTACAGCCATATTATTTTCCAACTGTAACTGCCGAATCAGTTCAAGGATACTTTTTTGCACGGTTACGTCCAGTGCGGTGGTGGGCTCGTCACAAATAAGCAGGGTTGGATTACAAACCATAGCAATAGCAATCATTACCCTTTGTTTTTGGCCACCGCTGAGCTGATGCGGGTATTTACCATAAACCACTTCCGGTGCCGGTAGTTTTACCTTTTCGAAGAGAGATAACACTTTTTCTTTTGCATCAGCCTTACTGGTTTGGTAATGATTGCGAAGGTTCTCAGCCACCTGCTCACCACAATTCATCAACGGGTTCAATGATGTCATTGGTTCCTGGAATACCATGGCGATGCGATTACCCCTCAAAGATCTTAACACCTCTTCGTCCGCGGTTAATATCTCAATTACCCGGTCG
>JAEZDR010000077.1 GCA_023433265.1 Bacteroidota bacterium
CTAAAACACATCTCCACTGCTATGCTGTTTTTAGGTTTTACTTCTTGGCTTAATGGCAGCAAGCTGGATCTGAATTTTGATAATACACCTGCCGCTCCCTTTAAAGAAGCCTCCATCGAGTGTTCTGTAGATGCGCAAGGTCTTGCCTACCGGTATCTTGTAGCACAGCAATACATAGTAGGAAAGGAGTGAAGCTTTTATGCGGCTTTCTAATAGCTGCCGCCAATGTGCATCTTACTCACTATCACAGCTCCCTTTCATTGCACGTAGCAAGCATTCAACGGTAATGATAACAGCCCACCTTCTCGCATCTTCCTCGCCACTTATTTAGGGTAACAGTGACCATCCTTTACCACTCCTCTGCTACATGCCTTACTCCTAAAGCCATCATACCCAATGCCTTAAGCACCCTAAAGCAGGGATTTTCCGGGGATATTCCGTACATATTCCGTAGGTATCCCATCTCAACTTTGCATTTCCCCTCTGAAAACAGCTTTACAGGCCAATAAAATCGGTGAATTCTACTCGTATTTTTCTATGACTTATATCATATTTTCCCGGTAGCACATTTTCACCCCACAGCTTTCTCCCGGTACAAGATGTACCAACTCCTCTCCTACCCTATCATCATTTGGATACCCTTCACAGGGGTGCGTATCCCGGCCCGTCTTATCAGGCACTGGCACTTTCGTGGTACAATAATTTTAGAAGAATATTATAGCTGGCGCAAGAATGTAAATAGGCCTCCTGCTCAGGAAGCCGGGAATAATTACCGCTTAAGCTGAAGGTTTTTTATGCTTAGGTTAGCAAATCATTTAGCACAAATCAAAACTTAACTGCAGGACATTTTACCGGGCGGGAAGGATCAAATATCCCCACTTTTGTAAGCGAAAGCTCATAAGCCCCTCTTGCTGCATTATACTTGCTCAGGCTACTTACCGTTACATCATAATTCACTATCAATTTGAAGTCATTCCATTGGTAACCCACCATCGGTATAAAAGCATCCTGGCTCCTGTAATACAATCCACCTATCAGTTGCGAGCTTCCATCGCCGCTTAAGTTATAGTTGGCATTGAGCCCTCCTACCCATTCCGAAACACCGGTCATCTGGCTATAGTAAAGGTTTGGATTAACAATCCAACGATCGTTAAGCTTGATCGTGCTATTTACAAACAGGTTATAACGCATGGGAAGCCTTGCGCCAAGACCATCATTCCCAAAGAAAGATTCTTTGGGTTGGTTAATGTGCATCACGCTGATTCCTGCATTAAGATAAATATCGTCGGTTGGGAACACCGCATAGTTAACGCCCGCCTGGAGATCGAAGTAGCTCACCTTATCCCTTGTAAAAGGTTCATTGGAAGGGATATTTACGTTATCAAAAAATTGTCCGTTCCATTGATTATCAAAAGTGAGCTTTGTAAAATCGATGCGCTTTTCTACCATTCCAATATTAAAACCCAGGCTAATAAGGCTGTTGTAGCCCAATACCTGGTGGTAGGCTATCGAACCATAAGCTTTGGTGCTGGTAAGGCTACCGGTACCCGCCTGGTCACGTAGCAGCATACCTCCCAATCCTACCCATCCCGCTTCCAATACCTGCGAAAACAACTGCACATCACCCCAGGCGCTAAACGTCTTGTAAGGATTGCTCATCACACTCGCCCATTGGTTCCTGTAGTTTACACCTACGCGGTAATCCGCGTCTGGCTGGAAACCTGTATTCGCCGGGTTTACTAACATGGGCGCATTGAAATACTGCGAAAAGTGCAGCTCCTGTGCGCTTACAGCCTGCCATATAGTGAGAAAACCCACCATTAATCCAATCCATGCCTTCATAATCTTTTCCATCATTCCCTCCTATCGTAATAATGTGATGTCTCCCTTTTTCTGGTGCCGGGTGCCGTCAAAGAATTCCACGTCCACAACGTAAGAATATACATCCTGGGGCTGCAGAATTCCTTTGTATGTGCCGTTCCATCCCTGCTTCATGCTCTTCGTTTCAAACACTACATTACCCCATCTGTTGTAAATAATCATTTGTACAGACTTGATCCCAAAACCCCTGACGGTAACATAGTCGTTCAACCCGTCACCATTGGGTGTAAACGCTGATGGCACATCATAAACGGGAATTACCAATGCCTCAATGTCTTTGCAACTTGTATCAGCACATCCGGCCGAGTTCACAGCAACCAGGCAAGCTGTCTGGAGGCCACCCTGGTTATACTCATGTTTAACAATCGTATCTTTTCGGATAGTATTTAACGATTCGCCATCCCCAAACAACCAGGTATACCTTATGGCCCCGACAGAATTGTTTTGAAACTGCACCGCCTTATTAGCTTCAGGCGGGTTGGGCAAAAAAGTAAAGCTACTAGTGGGCTTATCACTTACCCTTATCGTAAAGAAGGTGCTGTCTATCTTATTACAGGTATTCGTGTCAATGGCTACGAGCTTAACGGTATAGGTTCCTACGTTGTTATAATCATGCACAGGGTTTACCTCGTTTGATGTGGCGCCATCCCCAAAAGTCCAGGTAAAGCTTGCACCCGCAATAGAGGTATTGTTGAATTGAGCCTTGAACGGAGCACATCCTACGGAATCAATTACAAACTGTGCTTTTACGTTCTCAGCAATCCTAAGTGTTTTTTGCAATGAGTCAGGGCTGTTACAGTAGTTAGTATCCACCAACACCAACCGCACATTGTAAACACCCGGCGCCGTATAGCTATGCGTTACTACCTGTGTTCCTGCAGGCAGGCGCGTACCGTCGCCAAAGTCCCAAACAAATGAGTTTGCTGTAAATGGTTTCCCGGCCACAGGAGTTGAATTATTGATAAACCTGTATTGAAGCAACTCGCAGGGACCAAACTTCTGCGTTTCAAAATCAATCCCGGCCTTGTCCACTCCTACAGTAATAGTAGTGAACGATGTATCTGAAATATTACAAGTGGTAGAATCAATCGAAATCAGCCTCACCTGGAATGTACCCACCTGGTTGTAAGTGTGCGACACAGTGGGTATTGTTGTAACCTCTTCAGAAGAATTATCACCGAAGTTCCAGATAAACCTTTTCCCGGTAGCAATCGTGTCTTTAAAGTCTACAGTAAAGGGCAGGCAACCCTTTGTACGCGCAGTTCCGGACACATAGCTCTTCACTGCCGAACCCACTCCCGCCAGATTGAAAGCTAATTTTACAGCGGCCATATTACAGTCCTGCGAAGGATTCTGCATACTCCATGCTCCCGGAGTAGTTGGAAAAGGAGGCTTCCCACTACCGGTTCCTGACCGGCAATTGGCACATAAAGCCTGGTAGATAACCCCATTCTCGTCAAACCTGCTGGTTCCACCGTCCACGTGCTCGCCCATGCCCCCTGTTTGTCCAAAGTAAGATCCATATAGCTGTTTGGCAGCATTTCTTTCCATTACAAAAAAGTAAAAGTCGCTCCCGTCTGCCCGGCTCTCTCCCATATAAGCATCGGGTGTTACCGGCATGTTGAAAGTGTTTTGATTGGGTGTATAGCTAGAGCTTCCATTGATGGCCCCTCCCCATCCTGACACATAAACATTTTCGCAACGATCCACCAGGAAGGCGATGATGGAGATAGAAGGAACCGAAGAGTTCTTTCCAAATGCACTCGAATAAACGTAAGCACTAAGATCAGGTTGCAGCTTGGCTATGTATTGTTTTGCATTTGCCTGGTTGCCGCCTGCATTATAAGGCGAATTGACAATTGGCCATTGGCCGTTGGTGGTTCCTGTTATATACGGAAAGCCTTTCCTGTCGAACTTAAGCCCGAAAATAATATCTGCCTGGTTAGTTCCAATATACGTCAGCCGGTTTAAGGTTGTTCCGCCAAACACTGCTATAAAGCCATCAGCCTCTCCACCCTGGAAGCTGCCAAGCATACCTGCCTTAGTGCTTAGATCAGCACTTGCAGTTGCACCGCCTACATACAATTCTCCGGAATTAGGGTTTTCTGCGATTACAAACGCAGCATCATCCCCACTGCCGCCGAGATATGTGCTGAATAACACACTCGACAAGTTAGCCGATATCCGTATGACTACTGCGTCCTGGTTTTTACTTCCTCCACGGTTAGTTGACTGAACCGCATTTTGTAGAGGGAAGTTGGTTGATTGCGTACAGGAAGCCAAACAAATATTTCCGTCTTTATCTATTATCACTTCGCTCCTGGCATCGTCACCATAATTTCTCCTGATTGTCGGAGGCGCCTGTTCAGCCTTGGGGCCAATATTTACCCCGTCTCTTTCACTGCCACCAAACTTCCTGGAAGCAACCATTGCGGACCCTGAGCTGTTGAGCTTTGATATTACAATATCATATTTACCACAGGGGCCATAATTGGCCTGCGTTGCAGGATAATCTGAAGCATTGGTTCTACCGGCAATAATCAGGTTACCTTCAGCGTCCACTACCAGGCTATGGGGTTGTTCATTACCGTTTTTACCACCTATATAGGTTGCGTAAAGCCTGTTTGTACCACTGGAATTAAATTTTATTATACCCATATCGAAGGCCCCGAAACCGTCATCACTGGTACCCCCGGCAAACTGCTGCTGGAAGGCACCGACATTTGTAGGATACTGAGAACCGAAAACAATTCCACCACCATAAAAGTTGCCACTGCCATCGTAGGTCGCCGTATAACCCCAGTTATCCGATACACTACCTGTAAAAGTGGAGAACCATAGCTCCGGATCAATTACAAGCGTGGCTGCAGGATCGTAATTTTCCAGTTGAAACCGCAGGATGTTACCTCGCAATATAAAATTACACTTCACCTCTTGTCGGCCTTTCGGCAACACCTGGTAGCTATATGGTTTCGATTCCTTTATTTCCTGTACCGAGGTTTTAATGTATAGTTCATCATTTTTTATTCTTACGCCGTCGGTTCCTTCAAACATTAAGGCAAGCCTGCTAATGTCAGCGCCGGGGTGTACGATGATGTCGTACTTAAGGTTGGCTTCGCCGGTATAGTACCTTACATCAATGCCGGGATACATGTTTTGGTAAGTAACAGCATTATAGATTTTACAGTTGCCCGCCCATTTGGCCGGATCGTTTCCTATAAAGTAATTATTGTACGTAGGTTGAGGCTTCTCAGGAATAATGTTAGGATTTGGGTTTGCATAAAGGAACCTCACCTTATAAGCATGCGAACGAAGTGTTAGCCTGTCAGTATTTACCGGGGCAGGAGCGGCGGTCTTGTTCGAAGAATGATGATGATGATCACCACTTGTGTTGCCGTGGCTATGCCCATGATAGCTCTCGTAAATAGCCTGCATATCTGCAGAGTTGTGTAATACCACCTTGTACCCGTCTTTAAGAAGGGCAAAGTCTCCATTGTTTAGGTTGCCTTTAAACGTTACTTCTGCGGGCCATTGACCTTTGTTTTCCACAAACTCCAGTTGTTGACCCATAGCCACGGTAGCTGTAAAGACACACAGTGCCACCAACACAACGCTACTTACTCTTTTCAACCTGTTTAAAATTAAATATTATGAAATCTTACTCCAAACCGTCTTTCCCTTCTGCCTCATAAGATACTGTTTCAAGGGCAAATTCTGCGCCGATTCAATTTCAGGGTCTGCCTCCACTACCTGCTCCGCTGTTTGCTTCGCCATCTCCAGCAGAGACTTATCGTTGACGATGCTGGCAAGCTTAAAATTCAAAACCCCGCTTTGCCTCGTGCCTTCAATATCGCCCGGACCCCGAAGTTCCAAATCCTTTTCCGCAATCCTGAACCCATCATTTGTAGCACACATTATAGAGATACGTTCCCTCGCTTCATTAGATAGCTTCGAACCTGTTAAAAGCACACAAAAACTTTGGTCACTTCCCCTTCCTACTCTACCCCGCAACTGGTGCAACTGGCTCAAGCCAAATTTCTCTGCGCTTTCTATTACCATTACCGTAGCGTTCGGCACGTTTACACCCACCTCAATTACAGTAGTACTTACCATTATTTGGGTGTCGCCTTTTACAAAACGCTGCATGTTCGTATCCTTTTGTTCCGAAGGTTGTTTTCCATGCACCATGCTTATCAGGTATTTCGGCTCCGGGAAAAAGCTTTTAACCTGTTCGTAACCCTGCATCAAATCTTCGTAACTTACTTTCTCACTCTCTTCTATCAGAGGATAAATAAAGTAAGCCTGCCGTCCCGCTTCTATCTGCGTTTTCACAAACTCCATCACACTCGCCCTTGCCATCTCATTGCGCTGAACGGTAGTAACCGGCTTCCTTCCTGGAGGAAGTTCATCCATTATGCTATAATCCAGATCTCCATACGCCGTCATCGCAAGTGTGCGGGGTATAGGTGTAGCTGTCATTACAAGCACATGCGGCGGTATCTCTGCCTTGCGCCATAGTCGCGCCCGCTGCTCTACCCCAAACCTATGCTGCTCGTCCACGATAGCAAGGCCAAGGTGCCTGAACACAACACTATCTTCTATTAAAGCATGTGTGCCTACAATGAAATTCAAAGAGCCTTCCTGCAACTGCTGCAGTATTCTTCGTCGTTCTGCAGTTTTAGTACTGCCGGTTAACAATGCAATTTTCACCGGCATGTTTTGCAGCAATTGCGATAGTCCCAGGAAGTGCTGTTGTGCAAGTATCTCTGTGGGAGCCATCATGCACGCCTGGTAACCATTGTCTGCAGCAAGCAACATCGTAAGCAATGCCACAATGGTCTTACCACTTCCTACATCGCCTTGCAGCAACCGGTTCATTTGTCGTCCTGATCCCGTATCCTGCCTAATCTCCTTCAATACACGCTTCTGTGCATTAGTAAGCGCAAACGGGAGGAAATTATTGTAAAAGGTAGTAAAAAGATCGCCAACCTGGTGAAATTTAACACCAATGCTGCTCTTGTGTCTTCTAATACGCACCATTTGCAGCCGCACCTGTGCTATGAAAAGCTCTTCGAACTTCAACCGCGTAAGTGCTTGTTCATGGGCTTGGGTGGATGCCGGGAAATGTACCTGCATATATGCCTCATATCTTGGCATCAGCTTAAGAGAAGCAACAAGCTGTGAGGGTAAATTCTCCGGCAGGTCATTTGGATGAACCTGCCCAATGAGGTTATAAGTTAGCTTAGCTATCTGCCTTCCGTTAAGGCTTCTGACCTTTAATTTTTCGGTAGATGGATAAACAGGCTCCAGGAAACTCTTACCTTCTGCATGAGGAACAGCCACAGGCTCAAGTTCTGGATGCACAATCTGCGGCCGGTTGTTGAAGAAGGTTACCTTGCCATATACAATGTAATTCTCTCCTTCGTTTACAGCCTTTATTACCCAGTGAAGCGCCTGGAACCAGGCAAGTTCAAGAATGCCGGTACCGTCGCTAAGCTGGGCCACCAATCGCTTACCTCGTTTTTCCCCAAGAGTAACGAGGTTTGATAGCTTGCCTTTAACCTGCACATAGTCTGTCTGGAAGTTGATGGAACTGATCGTAGAAATCTTAGTCTTATCAAGATGCCGCAGCGGAAAGTGCTCCAACAGGTCTTTGAAAGTAAAGATCGAAAGCTCTTTGCGTAGCAGCTCGCCACGTACAGGGCCCACGCCTTTTAGGTACTCAATAGGGGTATCTAATGCCGAGTGTTCTATAGCTTAACGGTTTCTAACAAAATTAAGCAAAGGCACCCGGAGCGGCAGAATAACATAAAATGTTTAGACGCATTTGTTTAAGCAATCGTTCTGGGCTTACTTTGTTGCTATGAGAAAGTTGTTAAGCGGCATAGTTTGCATCGCCCTTGCTTCACCTGTTATCGGCCAGCAGGATTCAGCCAGGAAAGTAAGAATAGACTTCGAAACTTATAATCCTCCTTCATCGCTTGTAGTTCCGGAACACAAGCTTACACGAGCAAAGTATCCCTTTATCGACATTCACAATCACCAAACAAATATGCCGAAGCAAGACATTCCTAAATTGCTCAGGCAGATGGATAGCCTCAATATGGCTGTGATGGTGAATCTGAGCGGCAGGGGATTTATCAGGCGGGACAGTGTTTACGACGTTAATAATCATCAATACCTTGCGGATGCCATTGAGAATGCGAAGAAAACAACTCCCAACAGGATCGTTGTTTTCACCAACATCTCTTTCGCCAACTTTGGCGATGCAGATTGGACTACAAATGCAGTGAAACAACTGGAGATGGATGTAAAGGCAGGCGCAAAAGGGCTAAAGATATATAAGGGCTTAGGCTTTTCGTATAGGGATAAATCAGGAAAGCTGATTAGGGTTGATGACGAAAGGCTTGACCCCATCTGGGCAAAGTGTGGCGAACTAAAAATACCGGTACTTATTCACACGGCTGACCCTAAGCAATTTTGGGAGGCTCCCAACGAACAGAACGAAAGGTGGCTGGAACTTTTTACCTACCCTGGCAGGAAAAGAAGCGACACAGATCCTGCACCCTGGGACGAATTGATAAAGCAGCAGCATAACGTGTTCAGGAAGCACCCTGAAACCACTTTCATTAATGCACATTTTGGATGGTACGCAAACCACCTTGCTCATCTTTCTAAGTTGATGGATACCTATAAGAACACCTATGTTGAATTCGGCGCTGTGATAGCTGAGTTAGGCCGGCAACCGAGGGCAGCAAAATCTTTCTTCATCAAGTACCAGGACAGGATCCTGTTTGGAAAAGACAGTTGGGTGCCGGCTGAGTACACCACCTATTTCAGGGTGCTTGAAACAGAGGACGAATATTTCCCTTATCACAAAAAATACCACGCTTTCTGGGCCATGTACGGTATGGGGTTGCCCGATAGCGTGCTTAAAAAAGTGTACTACAAAAACGCAATGAAAATACTCCCCGGCATTGACAAGACGCTGTTCCCCGACTAATGGTATTGGCCCGCGAGATAACTAAGTTCCTGTTTAACTTAAAGCTGCCCTTCGAGCTTAGGAACGGTGTTGAGGTACTTGATGTACACAAGGACACCAAAATAAGACAGGTGTGCCGTGCGTTCTATAATAAGTTTTACAGTGATGATGATACCCGCCGCCTGATGATAGGCATCAATCCAGGCAGGTTTGGCGGGGGCGTAACCGGGCTTCCTTTCACTGACCCGATACGCCTTGAGAAAGACTGCGAAATAGAAAACCCCTTTCAAAAGAAGCAAGAGCTTTCAAGCGTATTCATGTATGAAATGATGGCTGCTTATGGTGGTGTAAAGAAGTTTTATGGCGATGTTTACATTAGCGCCGTAAGCCCGTTAGGGTTTGTGCGCCAGGGCAAAAACCTGAACTACTACGACGACAAGGAATTGAAGGAAGCCATCAAGCCCTTTGTAGTAAAATGCATGGAGCAACAACTAAAGTTCGGCCTGAAGCGCGACTACTGCATTTGCATAGGCGAAGGCGAAAACCTCAAGTACCTGCAGCAACTGAACGACCAGTATAACTGGTTTAAAGCCATACGGCCTGTGGCGCATCCCCGCTTTATTATGCAGTACAGGCTGAAACAAAAACAGCAGTACATTGAGAGCTACCTTTCTGCCCTTGGCAAGTAATAGCATACACGCCTTCCCTTTCTGGAGCTAAAAGCTTCAGCCTTCCCATTCAATTTAGCAATGCATTCGAGAAAAAAAGAAAGGAGCAGCATTGTTGCTCCCTACCAGGTCTAAATTAAAAGAAGAAGTGGGGATCAAAGTAACGGTTTTGCGCTAAGCCTAGTCCAAGGCGAGCTAGCACAGATAAACGTAGAACAATTACTGCACTTTAAACCCCAAAGTACCGACGCAGGCTTCACATCAGGATAATAGCAAAAAATAGTAAGCATTACTATGGCAATGGTTTGATAAAGCAACTTTCTGTTAATGTTTGATCAATTCAAGACCAAAGCTTGGTGCATACTTTATAAAACTGGAGTTTATGTTTTTGTCAAAAAGATCATAGAATGCACCACCGAAAAAGGAGATCAGGGTTTTAGCCTGGTCAGTCCGACAACCATAATAATAAGGAGCATTGTTGTGGTTAACATCTGAGTCTATTTCACCTAACCATTCCAATCCCAAATAAACTCCATCTTTTGGAAATGGTATCTTGTATTCGCTGAGGTTCACCCGTAAAATTTGCTTTTTCAAAGTGACCACTAACACAATAGACTCATGCAGGAGACTTGAAGCGCATAATCCTTTTGACGTATCGGCATCAAAAAGAAGCACTCTTACCCTTCCGTTAGAAAAGGATGTCCTGTTTACGCTGTGATCAGGGGTCTCGATGTTGAATATTACAGGCTTCGCAAGAGAAAAATATAATTGAGAAATATAGTAGTTTGAATCTTAGATTTTTAGATCAGGCTTGATTTGTACAACTATCCTTTTACCTAAAGTCCCGGGGTACCTGCCGTACTTTTTGTTTTTGTGATATCCTAGCGACAAACTACAGTCAGTTATACATTTACTGTTACTTACGAAAGCAAACATTGCTACAAGGATTACCGCAGCCGCCAAAGTAATTGCAACGCCGACAGGATATTTTTTTCCAGATCTGCCGTGTAACCAATGTATCCAGATGGTGCTGCAGATAAGAATTGCTATGATAAAATCTACGGCAACTTCCGGCAGCCGAAGAGATCGGTTGATCGCAAGCAAAGAGATTGCAAGCAGTGCAATGCCGCCGACAATTCTAATTTGTATATTAATATATTTAGCCATGGCTTTGATGATTTGATAAAATGTTTACTTTTCAATACATGCTTTCCAAACTCTATCACATTCCTTTAAATCATTGACATAATAGTATGATTGCAATCCGATGCATCCCAATCCAACTACCAAACTTAAACCGCCAGAGACAGGTGCTAGTGCTAAACCTCCTAATCCGCACCAGAAAGAGTTAGTAAAATAGGTCCGTTTTGCTTCATACCGACATCTGGCTTTGTCTCCATCACAACTTTCTGCAATGTTTTGTTCCATAAGCTCCGATATGTAGTTATCAACGTCGTTAGCAAATTGCGCTGCTTTTTCCTCGTTTGTCTCGCCGGAATACAAAGGTGATAGAACTTCAAATGCTGCAACCATATCGTTGTATAGGATATATAAATTCGTCTTTTGGAACATCATTTTGTTCAAAAAATTCATCAAGTTCGTTTGCCTCTACTGCTTGTCTAAACTGTTCTAAGACCGTTTGATCCGTAAGCCTCTCCTCAAAAAAGTTTGAAAGTGCATCTAGAGTTTCAATGTACTGGTTAAATGCAGCCAGTTCCTCTTCTATTTTAATGCAGGTAGTGGTACTTGCAGGAATTGTTTTAGATACTTTCGGCTCCGTGGAACTTTTTTGACATTAAGCCATTAAAAAAACGACAATAATAAAACAGTGAAAACGAAAGAAATTATTCATAAAATGTAGTTTTAGTAGTATAAGTGTAAATGCGTTTTTCAGTAGAAAAAATGACAAATGTCATTCTGTTTCTGTATTGAGTTCCCTCATGTTTTCAGAATTTTAGGTTTATCAAGTCGGTTTCAGGTCAGGGCGATCGTTTATGGTCGCTCGCAAATTATCTAGAACTGTAGTAATCTCTACCTACGGGGTCGGCTAGGGCAAGACCCCGTGACGCCCGAAGGCAATGGATACAACCAGCATAGGCAGCGACAATTTTGTCATCGGGTGTTATCCAGTCAGGAGACCTGTGCTAAGTTCGAGTGGCGCTGCGCTTACGCCTCGACCAACCGTGTCAACGAAGTTTAGTGCTAAGGAAGAGACTGACAACTTTTCCTGGCATCAAGCTTCAAAGCGACAACCTATTTTAGCACGACACAGTACCGGGTGAGTGCTGTAACTAAGGCTAAAGCTTTGCGTTCTTTGATGTTCTATTTGCTTGCCATCTTATAAGTAAATACCCCTACTCCACCATCAACACCTTCAACGGGTAGCGGTCGAAGCTTATTTTCCGGCCCTGCAATAACTGTCCCTTCACTACATCCATCACTCTTTCGCCCGGTAGCATGCCTGCAATGTTGAGTTCCTCTGATACATGCAATGCGGAAAGGTTTGCAAATACCACAATTGCTTTGTTGTTATACCTGCGCATGTAACCCAGCAGGTTGTGGTTACTTAAGTCAAGGGCCTCGTAACTGCCTTCAAGGAAAAGCTCTGCATTATCTTTACGAAGTTGTAACAGCTTGTGCACAAGGTTGAATTTCAAGAGCTCGGTTGTTGCATCTTCCGGCGTTCCGTTTTGCTGTAGTGCCTGCTGTCGCTTTGGGTAATCAACGGGCCTCCTGTTATCTGGATCTACATAACTAAAGTCCAGCATTTCGCAACCCTGGTAAGTATCGGGTATTCCGGGCGCTGTGTATTTTATAGCTGCCTGCAGAAGATAATACCGCCATGCCTGTGAACGTAGCTTTTGATGAAACTCGCTAAAAGACTTATAAAACTCAGTTTGTTTGTGCATGATGGCATCTATGAACTGCATAGAAGCATTCTCATAGGCTTCATTTGGCTCGTGCCAGGAAGACTTGTCCTTGCCTTCGCGCAAAGCTTTCAGCATATAGGCTTTCAACCTTCCTGAACATTCTTCACTCCAGTTCCCATCTTCATCTAAGCCATTTACCAGCGATTGGTAGATGAAATATTCATCGTTTGCAATAGGCGCGTCCTGCCGATCCACTTGTAGCTTATACTTAGCATTCAGGCTTCGCCAATGCTTTACGTTGCTAATCCAATCTTCGCTTTGTTCTGCTAATAAGTTTATACGCAACCTACCATCCTCTCCCCGCTTGGTGTCGTGTGTAGAAGTTGTATTGAGGGAGTACCTGTTCCGTTGTTGCCTCTCAATCATTTTTCGGTGAAACTCTTGTATGCTTATTCCTAATTTGCAGGGAGCATCACCTACTTCATTATGGCTTATGAGCGCATTGTAGTTATAAAACGTAGTATCCTCCACTCCTTTGGCTGCAAGCGGCCCGGTAAATTGCATCAACCTGTTTAGGAAGTAAAGATGCTGATCCGTATTGGGTTGTTGTGCTCTGAACAGGTTGACAATCCTTGAAATTGTGCTGCTTAGATGCGGGTTTCTTTCATGGGCCTTTTCACTAGCTTCCTCAATAACCTGGAGGTCTGCTTCTGATAATGGCAGCTTAGCGGGATAAGTTCTATACACCGGGAGCGCCACCATAAAGGCAGCCAGGGATTGTTTAACGGTATCTTCATCATGCTCATCTATTAACTTTAAATCAATCAATAACTTAGTAACATTCTCTAACTCTCCATTCATGAATTGTTCCAGAAACCTTTTCTTATTGTTAAACACTACCTCATCGTAGTTACTGTACCTGGATTCCAGCGTATTGTAATGCTGTTTTATTTTCTCTGCACCCTCTTCATATGTTAAAAGATGGTTCGTGTACGATAGAAATTCATAGCCGCTTGTACCATGCAGTTGCCAGTTTGCAGGCAATTTTTCTTTCGACTCAAGGATCTTCTCGGCTATGATATAGCAATCCTTCCCAAATAAAGCCCGCAACCGCTCAATATATTCGTCCGGGTTGTGAAGCCCGTCTATGTGATCAATCCTTAACCCTGTAAAAATACCCTCCTGGTATAGCGTATGTATGAAACGATGGTATTCAGAAAAAACAGCTTCGTCTTCCATTCGCAAACAAATAAGATCATTTACGGTAAAGAACCGCCGGTAATTCATGGTATTGTTACTCTCGTAATGAGGCACAAGTATGAAATGCTGTTCACGCAATACCTCAAATAAGGCTTCTGTACTGTTATTAATTCCTTCCAGCGCTCGCTTCATTTCCTCGCCGTGCTGCTGGAAAACCTGCTGGTAAAAATTGTTTCTTGTTCGTTGATAGGCATCACCTGTTAGCGTTGAAAGGGCCTCAAGATGCATGGCTATCCCCTCCTGCAAAGAGGGTTGCTGGTGCAGGATAAATTTGAAGCTACCAATGTTTAAGGGATACTCATTATCGTAATAGGCTACTCGTAAACCGTTCCCGTCAAACACTAATTTCACCACCCCTTCCCTAATGAGCTTTTCCAGTGGAGCCCCAAGGAAGGGCACCATTATCTTACCCTTGAAAGCTTGTTTGTGATGGTTCCAGTTTACATCGAAGTAATTAGCGTAGGGCGATTGCTGCCCGCGCTCCAATACATCCATCAACCGCCAGTTATGAACATTAAAAGCCATGTGGTTGGGCACGATGTCCTGCAACCAATTCATGCCTCTCTCTTTTAGCTTCCCACTAATATTTCTTAGTTCTTCAAGTGTACCGATCTCAGGATTGATCTGGTGTGGGTCGGTTACATCATACCCATGCATGCTGCCCGGAGTAGCCATAAAGATGGGAGATGCATAGATGGTGGTAATGCCTAGTTGCTGTAGGTAATCAATGATGCTATCAAGATGCTTAAAGGTGAAGTCTTTATTAAATTGGATACGGTAGGTAGATGTAGGTATCATAGATTGACGCTAAACTTAAAGGTTAAATATTGTTGCTGAAAAAGCAGGAAGGGTAACAACGTTTCCATCAGCACTGCCGCTTGCACTAGCATAATCCGTTGACGTAAAGAACAGGGTGGCAGGCACCTCCAGGCTCAACCGGCTATCGTTAGCTTCATAGTTAAGCACCACCAGGGCTTTGCAGCCATTATGATTACGCTCAAAGGCGATAACCTTGTTATTTCCCTGCAGCTCCCAAACTTTTATACCTTTCCAACTGTTGTCCCGGAAAGCGCCGTGCGTCTTACGTATATGAATCAGTTCCTTGTAATACTCAAACATTCTCCGGTGTTCTTCATCTTTCAATTTCCAGGATAATGTACTCCGGGAGAAGGTGTTCTCATCAAAAGGATCCGGCACTTCCTGCCCTTCTTTTTGAAAATAAGAAAACTCTTCTTTTCTTCCCCGGCGAACAGCTTCAACCAATGCAGGGTCGCCGTGATCAACGAAATACTGGAAAGGATTCTTTTCCCCATATTCCTCGCCCATAAAAACAAGAGGCACAAACGGAGCTAATAAGTAAGACGCCGCAATCAACCGGAGCTGGTTTTCATTTAATGTGGCAGTAAGCCTATCGCCTATCATTCTGTTACCTATATGATCATGGTTCTGGCTGAATGACACAAACTGTGAAGGCTGTAAACCTGCAGGCTTCACTCCAAATTTGCGCTTGCGTGTTTTAGAATATTCACCCGTGTACACATAACCGGTGGTAAAAGCTTTATGTAAATGCTCCAATGTACCAAAGTCCTCATAATATCCATTGAGTTCGCCCGTGATGAGTGCATGCATTGCGTGATGAAATTCATCTATCCATTGTCCATCTAATCCAAACCCACCCTGCGTTTCAGGAAGGGCATACTTAGGGTTATTAAGATCAAACTCTGCAATCAGTACTTTCTTACTGCCTGATTGCTTTTGAACCGTTCGCTTCAACTGATTTAACTGTTCAAGAAAGTGAAGGGCACTGCTGTCATAAATAGCATGAACTGCATCTAAACGAAGTCCGTCTATATGACAGTTGTACAACCACAGCCAGGCATTCTGTAGAAAAAAGTCTCTTACACCGTCCGAATATTCCCCATCATAGTTTAGCGCCTTACCCCATGGAGTCCTGTATTTGTCAGTGAAGTAGGGGCCGTAAGCTTCCAGGTAATTCCCTTCCGGGCCTATGTGGTTATAAACCACGTCTAACAATACAGCCAATCCTTTGCTGTGTGCTGCATTTACAAACTGCTTCAGCCCGTCTATACCTCCATAATTGTGCTGCACAGCATGGGGATAAACCCCGTCGTAACCCCAGTTGCGCTGCCCCGGAAACTGGGCGACAGGCATAATCTCAATCGTGTTGATACCTAGTTCTTTCAGATGGTCCAGCTTCTCTATTGCACTCAGAAAAGTGCCTGCAACTGTGAAAGTGCCAATATGCAGTTCGTAAATGATCATTTCTTCTAACGGTAGGCCTTTCCATCCCGTATCTGACCAGTTGAAGCTGCTAAGGTCTACAACCGCAGAAGCCTTATGTACCCCGTCAGGTTGCTGAAAAGAGGCTACATCGGGCAATGTTTTATCGCCGTCAAGCCTAAACAGGTAAAGGTCACCTGGCTTAATTCCGTCAAGACGGGCACTCCAGTATCCGTCTTCATCCCTGGTCATGGCATGGTAGCTATCCTTACCGGGAAGGTATACTTCTACGCTATTGAGAAGCGGTGCCCACGTTATGAATTCGCAGGAACCGTCTTTATAAAATGCGCCGGATTGTTTGAAAGGCAGTTTGTTAAGTTTGTCCATCAGGTACAGGACATTGAAAAATAAGTGCCAGACCTTGATCGCTACCGGCAGGGATTAAGGACAAATTCATCTTACCCCTACCTTATGTCTACCTTATGCCTAGCTTATGCCTAGCTTATACCTAGCTTATGCCTAGCTTATAACACCCTTATTTTACTAAGTATTTTCTAAGTAGTCGCAAGCAGTTCTACCCCGTTTCTAAGGGATATCTTCATTCTTTTTTGGCGTTGAAATGATAGCAAGCACCGCCAAGGACAACCAATTGGTATGAGACAGGTAAGTTAACCGCGCTGTTCCACTTTTCCTTTAATCCATGCATACAGGCGCTCTACATCGGGTTTCTTAAACAATTGGCTGCCAGCATTCATTGTGGCGGCAGTGCCACATGCTACGCCAAACATGGCCATCTCTACCACATCGGCACCTGCATCTATTTTATAGGCCATACCCCCCACCATACTGTCGCCAGCCCCAACTGTGCTTTTCTTCCGCACGATGGGTGCAGGAATGGTTGCAACAATATCCTTCGTAACCAACATGGCCCCGCTTTGCCCCATACTTACCACAATAACCTGCACTTTGCCTTTCGCAATGACCTCCTGTGCCGCATCATCCACCATATCCATTTGCAGCTCTTCCACACCTGCCAGGGTACTTAATTCATGAAGATTAGGCTTAAGGAGATAAACCCCGCTTTCTACGACGGCCTGCAAAGGCTTACCACTGGTATCGGCTATGAACTTTGTATCGCAGCCTTTACATATCCCTGACACACGTGCAAGAAAGTCCTCACCCAACCCAGGTGCAAGACTGCCGCTTGCTACGAGGATGTCAGGCCTAAGCTTCTCAAGCATATCTAAGCATTTTTGCACTTCCTTCTCACGGATGGTTGGACCCGGCATCACAAATCTGAACTGGTTATTGCTAACCTTTTCCAACACTGTGACGCTTTCTCTAGTTTCCTGTTCAATAGCTACAGTTTCAAAAGGGATGCTTCTTTGTTCCAGATACGCTTCTATAGCCCGACCATTCATACCCCCGCTTGTAAATACAGCAGTAGTTTTTCCGCCAAGTTCAATTATTGCTTTACTTACATTAATGCCCCCTCCGCCAGCCTCCACGCTCATTGCGTCGCAGCGAAGTTTCTTTTCAGGCAGGAGCTTATCCACTGAAGTCGTTTTATCTAAAGCGGGATTGATGGTTAGCGTTACAATCATAGGTATGCTTTAGCGATAAAGATAGTTCAAGCAGGCCTACCCATACAGATGTGGCTTCATTATCGCCGGGAGGAACAGGAAAGTGCTTTAGAGAGTCCCCTGTACAAAGTCTGCTACTGGTTTTTCCCTTTTAGCATGGGAACAAACGAAAACTCATCAAAGAGTTCTTCCTGCATTTCTCCACCTTGCAGTTTAGTAATACGCATCATGCGTTGATTAGTCCCCTCATCAACCGGTATTACCATCATGCCTCCGGATTTCAGTTGCTCCACCAATTTAGGCGGTATAAAGGGTGCGGCGGCAGTTACTATAACTCTGTCAAAGGGTGCATAGGTTCTCAATCCCTCAAAGCCATCCCCATAAAAGAACTTGATATTAGGGTAGCGGGCTTTGAAAATGAAGTTTTTATTGGCCTCATATAAAGCTTTCTGCCTTTCTATAGTAAACACCTGGCAACCCATTTCCGCTAACACTGAAGCCTGGTAGGCGCTGCCGGTGCCAATTTCCATAACCTTCATGCCTTTTTTTACCTGCAGGAGTTGAGACTGGTAAGCCACGGTATAGGGCTGCGAAATTGTTTGCCCCTGCGCTATCGGAAAAGCTTTGTCCTGGTAAGCAATCTTATCAAATGCAGAATCAAGGAAAAAATGGCGGGGAATAGTTTCGATTGCATTCAACACTGCAGTATCAGAAATACCTTTCTCCTTAAGTGTTTGCACCAGTTGCTTCCTTAAACCTTTATGCTGGTATGTATCTACATATTTCTGCATTGCCGGCAAAGGTAGCGGGAAGCACTAGTATTGCCTTGCTGCTTGACAACTTTTGCTTAGGCGAGTATTTATACACATAACTAACTAAAAAAGCCACCGTACAGGTGGCTTTTACAAAAAATCTTTTGGGCTACTATTGCTTAACCAGCGTTGAAGTAGTAACGAAGGAAGATCCACCAACAGAATAGGTTTCTTCAAGAACAATAGTGCTACCATTAAAGCTCCTGATCTTGTAAGCACCGTCCATAGACATCATAATGCTGTCTGCTGCAGCGTTTAACATGTAGGTTCCGTTGTAAGTATCAGGAGGCGTTGAACAAGTTGTACCGGCATCTGTGAACGTATAAGTGCCTGTTGCCGTAAGCTGATAGATGTCGTCTTTTTGACATGCAGGTATGCTGCCCCAATAATCTGTGCCATTTAAGGAAGCACCGGCAGTCTTCCAACTACCCGCCAGATTACTCTGTGTAGGTTTAACGCTTGCTGGACCGTCATCGTCTTTCTTACAACTTGTAACGGCTATCGCTGCAATTGCAACAAAAATCATTAACTTTTTCATGTATAAAGGAATTTTGAATGCAAAGTAATTCATTTAACTAGCCCTTTTACGCAGCCCATGATATTTTTTTTAAGGAGAGTGGGCTCACCATTACTGAAAGTTCACATTGAAGCTTCCCTCAGTAATGGCCTTGTTTGCTCCTGCACCGCTCGCTGGCTCGGCAACCCCCGAAAATGTACCCTGCACTGTAGTTGCATTGATTTGGGTAATGGTTACGTTCACCACGTTCTGAGTATCCCAATCATCCGACGCTGTACCGTAGCTAACAGCAGCGCCTTCTACTGATGCTCCTGTCATTCCGGTAGTATAAGTGCCTGCTGCAACTGTACCTAATTTAGCCACAACAACCCTAAACTCCTCTCCTGTGGTCGCATTCATACCAAAAATCAAAACACCTTCTCCGCCGCCTCCAGATTGCCGGATCGCATAAGCAACATTGGTATTTACCATCGTACCATCCACCTTGGCTCGCATACCCGCAGCAATACTTGGTGGGCTGTCAGATTTCTTGCAACCTATGAATAGCGCCATTGCCAATAACAAAGATCCAATCGTTTTCATTGTTGTTTTATTTAGAATATTAGAAAAACAGCTTACTTCAACTTCATGTCCATAACAATCGCATCAATCTTAGCACGCAGTTCCTTTGCCTTGGCATCCATTTCATCTTCTGAGGTCAATTGCGTATTCACACTGAAGTAGAACTTTATCTTCGGCTCAGTTCCGCTGGGCCTTGCTGATATCTTACTACCATCTTCCAGTATAAACTGCAACACATTACTCTTTGGCGTATCCAGTTGCCAGGTCTCCCCTGTTTTCAGATTCTTACCCACTTGCAGTTCATAGTCCAACAACTGTATAACGGGCGAACCATTGATAGCTTTAGGAGGGTTGCTGCGATAAGCCTTCATCATTTCTGCAATTTCTTCAGCTCCACGCATGCCTTTCTTGGTGATGCTGATAAGATCTTCAAGGTAAAAACCGTACTGTATATACAGTTTCACGAGTTTATCCCAAAGGCTACGGCCTTTGTCTTTTTCAACCGCACACATCTCGCACAGAAGGGCTACTGCACTTACAGCGTCTTTATCCCTTATTTCATTGCCTATCATCAGCCCAAAACTTTCTTCGCCTCCTATAATGTAGGTTTCCTTACCTTCTTTCGCCTTGATAAGCTTAGAAATCCATTTGAAACCTGTTAGCACATTGTAACAGGATACGTTGTTTTGCCTTGCAACTTCATCAATCATTTCGGTAGTTACAATGGTCTTTATAACCATATCGTCCGGCTTTGCCAGGCCTCTTTCTTTTCTTGCCTCTATCATGTAGGCGAAAGCAAGCACAGCAGTTTGATTACCGTTCATGAGTACCCATTCGCCCTTCCCGTTTTTTACCGCAATACCAACCCTGTCGGCATCGGGGTCAGTTCCCAACAATATGTCCGCATCCAGTTCCTTTGCTTTCTTTAAACCGATGCTCATTGCCTCACTCTCTTCAGGGTTAGGGTAAACAACCGTAGGAAAGTCTCCATTAGGAATGCTTTGCTCCTCAACTATGGTAACATTTGTAAATCCGAAACGCTTTAGCACTTCAGGTACCAGGGTGATGCCTGTGCCATGAATAGGAGTATATACAATCTTCAAATCCTTTTGTCTCTCAATGGCTTCAGGATTGATGCTGAGACGCTTCACCATATCCATATATGCATCGTCCATCTGCTTGCCCAACATTTCAATCCGTTGCCCCCCACCAGTCCATTTTACTTCGTCAGGGCTTGAGATAGCCTCCACTTCGGTAATCACATTTTTATCGTGCGGCGGTACTAATTGTGCACCATCATTCCAGTAAGCTTTGTAACCGTTATATTCTTTTGGATTATGCGAAGCCGTACATACCACTCCGCTATGGCAGCCCAGGTGCCTGATAGCAAATGAAAGCTCGGGTGTCGGACGCAAAGCTTCAAAGAGATATACTTTAGCTCCATTGGCAGCAAAAACGTTAGCAACGGTCTCAGCAAAAAAACGGCTGTTGTTCCTGCTATCATGTCCTACAACAACCTTAATTTCCTGGTCGGGAAAACTCTTCCTGAGATAATTGAATAGCCCCTGTGTAGCCATACCTACGGTGTATTTGTTCATACGATTGGTACCTACACCCATAATACCGCGCAATCCTCCCGTTCCAAACTCCAGGTTACGATAGAAGCTTTCTGCAAGGTCGTCAGGATGCTCGGCCTGCATTTTCCTGATGGCATTTTTAGTATCATCGTCATAATTGCCGTTCAGCCACACATTTACTTTCTCGAGAATAGCATTATCCATATAGTTTACTATTTATATAAGGACTGCAAGAATAAGAAGAAAACAGCGAGAAGTATTGTAAAAACCGGGGCAAACTGATGCGGCGGCCTTCTATCTTTGCCAACTAACTTTTTGCAGTATGAAGGTTTTCAAATTTGGCGGAGCCAGTGTAAGCAGTGTGGAACGGACAAAGGAGCTACCCGGCATCCTTAAACGCTTTGCCAATGAAAAGCTCATGATTATTGTAAGCGCAATGGGCAAAACTACCAATGCACTGGAAAAGGTAGTGGAGAACTTTTACGGTGGTAACTGCGATCAGGCGCTCCAGCTTTTTGATGTTATCAAACAACAGCACCTTACAACAGCAAAATATTTGCTCGTGAAAAATCATGAGGCCTGTAACAATCAGCTTGCTGACTTCTTTACTGAGGTGGAATGGTTACTGCACGATAAACCGGTAAAGTCCTATGATTATTATTACGACCAGGTAGTTTGCATTGGAGAATTGATGAGTACCGTGATACTCACGCACTTCCTGTCAGAATCGGGCGTAGCCAACCAGTGGCTTGATGTGAGGGATGTGATTAAAACAGACAACAACTTCAGGGATGCTAACATCGACTGGAAAAACACCACTGAAAATGTAGCGCGTATAGTATTACCCGAGTTTAAAGTTGCCGACATAGTGCTTACCCAGGGATTTATTGGAAGCACTGACGAAAACGAGAGTACTACCCTCGGGCGGGAGGGCAGCGACTTTACGGCAGCCATCTTTGCCAACTTGTTAAATGCAGAAAGCCTCTCCATCTGGAAAGATGTAGAGGGCGTTATGAATGCAGACCCTAAAGCCTTTAAGGATGCACAGTTAATCAGGGAACTAAGCTTTGAAGAAGTGATTGAAATGGCCTATTACGGCGCACAGGTTATCCATCCTAAAACGATTAAACCATTACAAAACAAGGGCATCCCGCTGCAAGTAAAATGTTTTCTTAACTGCGACTTGCCGGGCACTACCATTCACAACAAGCGGGTAAAAGGCCTGCCTCCAATCGTAGTGGTGAAGCCTATGCAAGCGCTGGTACATCTAAATAGCCGCGACTTTTCGTTTGTTGGCGAAAAACCTATGGTATTTTTATACGATTTGCTCAGCCAACTTAAAATAAAGCCCAATCTCATACAAACAGGCGCTATCAATGTACAGGTTTGTCTTGATGACCGTACTGACAAACTTGAACAGCTTGCGGCAGCTATGAGTGAGGTTTTTGATGTTCAGGTAGAGCGTGGGCTCACCTTACTAACTGTAAGGCATTATACTACAAAGGAGGTAGAAGAACTGGTACAATCGAAGGAGCCGCTGCTAATACAGCAAACCCCTCAAACCTTGCAGGTCGTTTACCGCTCATAGACAACATTACCATCCATCTGCCCTAATTGCCCTTAAACTAACTGTTTAAGGTTTGCTTTGCCTATTTCTGCAATTTTGCACATATATCGAATAATGCTACCATGCGGGTGTTAATGATTTTGTGGAACAGCTTCAAGATGGCTCTTCAAGAGCTCAAGGTGAACAAATTGCGCACCTTCCTGTCGTTGTTCGGTATTACCATCGGCATTTTCTGCATAATCGGAGTGCTTACAACGGTGAATAGCCTTGAGGATAAAATTCAATCGGATGTAAAAAGCCTTGGATCCAATACTATCTACATAGACAAATGGTCGTATAGTGGCGGCCCGGATTATCCCTGGTGGAAATATGTAAACCGTCCAAGACCCAAATTTTCTGAGGTACAGCACATCAAACAGCGTTCGGCAATGGCCTCGCATGTTGCCTTCTTTACCGGCAGCAATGCAAATGTTTCTTACAAGGATAACGTTCTTAACGGAGTTAATATTTACGGTGTATCAGAAGAATTCAATCAGATACAAACCGTAGAAATTGACGCCGGCCGATACATTAACGAAACAGAGTTTTTCAGGGGCAACCCTGTTGCTGTTATTGGTTTCAAAGTGGCAGAGCAGTTATTCGGTAATTCGGAACGTGCTATCGGAAAACAGCTCTTCTACGATGGCAGACGTGTAAACATTGTTGGCGTGATAAAAAAGCAGGGCAGTAGTTTTATTGGCGGCTTCGACTACGACAATTGCCTCATTTTTTCGTTCCGTTATTTTGCCAGCATTTACAACGTAGACAGCGACAACACCAACCCTTTCATAATGGTTCAGGGCAAGGATGGCGTAGACAGCAAGGTATTAAGCCATGAACTGAGGGGAGTAATGCGACAAGTACGTAAGCTGAGCCCGTTAACTCCTGACGATTTTTCGCTAAACGATGTAAACACTTTTAGTGAACAGGTTGGAGCATTCTATGCTACGGTCAATATAGGCGGGTGGGTTATAGCCGGCCTTTCCTTAATCGTGGGCGCCTTTGGGGTGGCAAACATCATGTTTGTAACTGTACGGGAACGCACTAGCCAGATAGGGCTTAAGAAAGCCATCGGAGCCAAACGTAGCACTATACTAACTGAATTTCTTCTTGAAAGTGCGTTTCTCTGCATCATCGGAGGAGCTGTTGGAGTTCTCCTTGTTTGGTTATTAACACTGGTAGCAAGTGCTATGCTTCCGTTCACTATAGTTCTGGCAACCAACATCGTAGTCCTTGCCTTTGTACTTTGTGTTATCTTGGGCGTTTTATCGGGTATCATACCGGCTTATACAGCTGCTAAACTAGACCCGGTAGTAGCTATTCGTTCCTAGTTAAAAAGGCAATTTGACATCCATACTTGCAATAGAATCTTCCTGTGACGAAACATCTGCTTCTGTTTGTGTAGATGGAAAAATTTATTCAAATATTATTGCTTCCCAGGCTGTACACGAGCAATATGGAGGTGTAGTTCCTGAACTGGCAAGCCGCGCACATATGCAGAATATTGTGCCTGTGGTTGAGGCGGCCATTTTGGAAGCCAACCTTCGGCTCTCTGCTGCCGGAGAATTACCCATCCTGCAAAACGACCTGAGTGCAATAGCTTTTACACAAGCTCCCGGCCTTATTGGCAGCCTGCTGGTAGGTGCGCAATTTGCCAAAAGCCTGGCCCTGGCTTTAAACAAACCCTTGGTTCAGGTTCACCACATGCAGGCTCATGTATTAAGCAATTTGATACCCGAACGCAAACCTCCATTTCCTTTTTTATGCCTCACGGTTTCAGGTGGCCATACGCAAATAGTTCTTTGCAAGTCACCTCTTGATTTGAAAGTGATTGGAGAAACCATAGATGACGCTGCCGGCGAAGCATTCGATAAATGCGCAAAACTGCTTGGCCTCCCCTATCCCGGCGGCCCGCTCATCGACCGTTATGCTGCAGCAGGCGACCCGCTTAAATTTAAGTTTGCCCAGCCTCGGGTAGATGGTCTGAACTTCAGTTTTAGTGGGCTTAAAACATCAGTGCTTTATTTCCTCCGCGATAAGGAGAAGGAACAGGAAGACTTTGTTGCAAATAACATGGCCGATATATGTGCCTCGCTACAGCATGCTATTATAACTATCCTGTTAAGGAACATCAAAAAAGCAGTAGAGCACACTGGTATAACAGAAATTTGTATGGCCGGGGGAGTAAGCGCCAACAGCGGACTCCGGGAAAAACTTATAAAATTTGGTGAAAGCAACCGCTGCAATATCTACATACCTCCTTTCGAATACTGCACGGACAACGCTGCAATGATCGCTATTACAGGCTATTATAAACTACTAGCCGGCGAAACTGTCGATTTGTCTGTATCCCCTTCTGCACGGGCTCATTGGTAGCCTTTATTCTGGCATCCGCCTTGTTTTATTTAACCTTGTTAAGATAAACGATATCCTATGAAAAACTATGTAATTATTATATTGTACTTCTTTGCTATATTGGCAACAATCGGTTCTTAATCCGAATCGTCGCCATAATTAGTTGCTGGAAAATGCAGTTAATTCAATTCACATCGAAAGGACTCTATTGCGCACCCGGCGATTTCTATCTTGACCCCTGGCAGCCTGTAAAAAAAGCAGTTATCACCCACGGCCATAGCGATCATGCAAAATTCGGGCATCAGCAGTACCTCTGTCATGAACACACGGTTCCCATTATAAGATTGCGGCTCGGTGATGTGCAGTGTCAGTCGCTAAGATGGAATGAGCCCATCTACATCAATAGTGTAAAAGTATCCCTCCACCCGGCCGGACATATTATAGGCTCGTCGCAAGTTAGGCTGGAATACCAAGGTGAAGTTTGGGTTTTTACAGGTGATTATAAACTGGAGAACGACGGAATTAGCGGACAGTTTGAACCGGTAAAATGTAATGCACTAATTACCGAATCCACCTTTGGCCTTCCGATTTATAAATGGAAACCACAAGAAGAAATATTTTCTTCTATGGGTCAATGGATCACGGCCAATCAAACTGCCGGGCGAAACAGTATTCTCATTGGTTACTCACTTGGCAAAGCACAACGCATCGCTGCTGGCATAAGCAACTATACCGATCGATTGTTGATGCATGGTGCTATCTATAATATGCACACTACGCTCTTACAGGCAGGATTTAATCTACCTATGGCTTCTCACGTCAACATGAGTACTCCCAAAGAACTTCTGAAAAATGCAGTGATCATTGCACCATCGGGGGCTGACGGTTCTTCCTGGATAAGGCGCTTTGCCCCGTATTCAGTTGGCGTTTGCAGTGGCTGGATGCAGGTACGTGGAGCTGTAAGGAGGCGAAACGCCGATGCGGGATTTGTTTTAAGCGATCATGCAGACTGGTCTGGTTTATTAACGACCGTAAAAGAAACAGGGGCAGAAAAAGTCTATGTTACCCACGGCTTTCAGGCTGCTTTCAGTAAGTACCTTAACGAACAAGGCATCTACTCTGCCGAAGTAAAAACAGAATATGGTATCGTGGCAGAAGAGGAGAATGAGCAACGCTCTTCCAAAGAGTTAGCTGCGCAGTACCCAGTGATTGAGAACGACGATGATAATGAAAATCCAGAAAACGAAGCCGGGGACTAAAGACTGTCGCGGCTGTACAAACACATTAGATACCAATGCCGAGAGTGGCACGATCAGCACCATTGCCGATTCAATTCCTGATTTTTCCAGTAGCATAGGCATAGGAATCAGGAACAGCAGCATAACCAGCAATACATTCCAGTATTTTCTTGCTTGCATGAGTATCCTGCCTGTATTAGCCTGCCAGTAAAACACACCCATAATCAACAATATCAACATCCACAATAGGTTTACCAGCATAGCTTGTGATGATGTTTTCTGAATGATCTGCCACTCCAGGTGTGGAAGATACTGGTTGAAATTTGCAAACTCGTCCTGTAAAAAGAGTGTAATCCCGAGGAAATAAAACGGTGTCAAAATGCCGAGGGCCATAATAAACCATTCCTGAAGCTTAAATGGCCTGATAATGGCCAGCGACATAATAGCGATGGCTACAATCGCCACCGCAGGGTAATATAGCATCACCACGCTGCCGGTTATGAGACCTGCATTGAAGACCGCCCCCCTCGTTTTTTGCGCATGATAGGTCTTTGCTAGAATGAAAAATATCCATACGAGTAGCAAGTTAATGAGCAAGGCAGGTATCAGGTTACTCCATGAAACGTAAAGGGCTGAAAACAACACATAACACATGGCAGGAATCAGTGTCTGCTTCGGAAACATTTTGAGGTCGTCCAATACATGATTCAACCTAAAAGCTGTAACGAGCACCAACAGGTGGTATATTGCTACCAACAGTAAAAAATGCAAGCTTGCTAAAGGCTCGAATAACACATGAATAAAACCATTAGTAGGATGCACAACAACTGCCGGTGGTTCAAATAACAACCTTGCATGTAGCGTAATGCTAAGCAACACGATGAGAAAAAAACCTGTGGGCGACTTTTCCCTGAAGAAAGAAACCAATTTGCTTGATTTAGAATTCTATTTTAGCAAAGCAAATATAATTTCTGTAGATGCATGGAATAATTGTTTGTTTACTGCTCACCTGCTTGCCAAATCGTGGCAGAAACTCGTAGCCTTTATCCAGGTTTTTGAAAGTAGGATTTCTTTTTACCGATCCGTCCGCCGCTATGGCATGGTCCGTCAACAACATGGAGTTTCTTTCGTTGTTATTGAATAAAAAATGAATTGAGCCACCCGTATTCACCGTAGAATAGCTTAAGAGGTTATCAGTATTGTCATCAAACTGACCTTTCCGTACCACATTAGCCCATTCCAATTTCCCGGCAGGGTCGTAGGACAACAAAAGAATATTATCAGCATAATACCTCGTAACATTATTATAAAATCCATTCCTGCTCCACGGAGAATAAAGGCCTCCAAAGTTTCGCCACATATAGTAATCGCTCGATGAATAGAATGGTTGCCCGTAGTTGTCCCACCTGTTAAACCCACCTCCTCTTGAAGACGTATAAAGTGCCTCAGAAGCTACCATAAACCCACCGTCCTTGCGGAGGTAAATGTTTTGAATATAATAGTCATTGAAGGCCTGTCTCAGCGCCGATTCTCCTCTCGCTTCAGAACGCAGCTCATCGTTAAAAAGAGAAGTATATACCGTTCCCTGCTCAGTATTTCTATCCCATAGCGTCACATACAAACCTTCTATGTTACCCCTCTTGTTTTTACTAAAGAACGATGACACGAGGTATTGGTTAGTTTTATTATTCACTTTCAACTTAATATCGTCCAGGTACAAAGCCATTAAATCCAGGGCACTCTCCTGGTACTCGTCTAAACCGGGCTTTTGCCTAATAATAGTTACTTTCGAAATGTTCTCCCCCGATGAGGTCCCCGAAGTTTTTAGGAACACAATATTGCCTGCATTATCCAGGTTAAACTCGCTTAATTGGTCATACCTGTCAGGCATAGGAATAGCTAGCCTGGATTTTCGCTTTACCTCAAGCGCGTTATCCATTAATACCGTTATTACAACATGGGACTTTTCATTTTTCGCATTGATCTTAAAAGCAGCTATATTTTGTTTGTTTTCACTGTTAATGACGGTGTATAATTTATTGTTGGCGCTGAAACTCACTTCTGTAGTGTCAAGCAATTTGGCGTCACCAATTTTATTCCCTTGCCCGTCAAGTTTTATCGCTTCGAGATGTACAATATTCTTTCGCTGGTACTGGTAGACCATGTAGTAATAATCGTTGTAATTCAAAAAATCTACATTGAGAATGCGATCCGGCAAAAAATCCAGTTCTTGCCGTTTCTCAATTTTCATCTCGTTATTGTACAACGCAATGTGATGTTCATTACGGTCGCCTTTGTAAATATGGAAAAAGCCATTCAGCTTTCCTATGATTTCAAATTTCAGGTTGCGACCATCGTCCTTATCTGGCTCCGAATAAACAATCCGCTGGGCCTGCACATTAACCGATACCAGTATTAATAATCCTAATAAAATATTCTTCATTGTTGCAAGTGGAGTTCTGTCTCTCAAATATAAAAATTTAGACATGCCATCCGTTGTTAATTAACAAAAGTGGTGCAACTACCTTTTAGCCGTTACATTTGCCGCTGCCAGAAAGAACAAGAACCTTAAACTCCGGATGAAGAAAGCGCTAGTAATAGGAGCCGGCCCTGCGGGCTTAACCGCTGCTTATGAGTTGCTGCAGCGCACTGATATTATTCCGATAGTGATAGAAAAAACCGGGGATATTGGGGGCATCAGTAAAACAGTCAATTATAAAGGCAACCGCATGGATATTGGGGGCCACAGATTCTTTAGTAAGAGCGATCGTGTAATGCAATGGTGGATGAACATTCTTCCTATTGAAGCGGATTCTACAGGGGCAGTTACCATTTCATACCAAAACAAACAAACCACCGTCGATGCTTCTATAGCAAATCCGCAACCATCCGCTCAGGATAAGGTGATGCTGATTCGTTCCAGGCTTTCGCGCATTTACTTCCTTAAAAAATTTTTTTCTTATCCCTTAAAGCTTTCTATCGAAACGCTCCAAAAGCTCGGTATCTGGCGTTCTGCTCGTATAATCTTTTCTTATTTAGCTGCCCGGCTTAGGCCAATTAAGCCTGAGAAATCGTTGGAAGATTTCTTCGTCAACAAATTCGGCCGCGAACTCTATCTAACCTTCTTCAAAGATTACACAGAAAAGGTATGGGGTATTAAATGCAATGAGATCTCACCAGAATGGGGTGCCCAACGCATCAAAGGAGTTAGCATCAGCAAAGCCATCGGGCATGCCCTAAAAAAACATCTTTCCTCTACCTCACAAACCATATCGCAAAAAGATACCGAAACCAGCCTGATTGAAAGGTTCCTTTATCCGAAATATGGTCCGGGACAGTTGTGGGAAGAAGTAGCTGCTACCATACAACAAAAAGGTGGGACTATCCTTCTTAGTACGAACATAGAGGAGATATTTTTCACAGGTAAAGAAGTTAGTTCTGTTGTCATCATCAACCAACTTACCGGCCACAGGGAACAAATAGATATTGATTATCTGTTTTCCAGCATGCCTGTGCAGGAGTTGGTTGCAAAAATACGAACCGAGGTTCCACCCGAAGTAAAAGGAGTTGCAGAAGGTTTGATTTACAGGGATTTTATCACTGTGGGGGTACTACTTAGGAAGTTTAGCCTCGACAAACACGCAGCAGATGGTAACAGCCAGATGCTTCAGGATAATTGGATCTATATCCAGGACAAAAATGTACAGGTGGGCCGCTTACAAATTTTCAACAATTGGAGCCCCTTTATGGTTAAGGATTCTTCTACCGTTTGGCTGGGCATGGAGTACTTCTGCAACAAAGGAGATGATCTCTGGCAGATGGACGAAAAAAGCTTCACCCAATTGGCTATAAGGGAGTTGGAAACCATCGGGCTCATTAAAACAGAAGATGTGTTAGACACGCATCTCGTTAGGATGGAAAAGGCCTACCCGGCATACTTTGGTACCTACCACAACTTTGAAACTGTCAGGATATTTACCGACCAATTTCCAAATTTGTTTCTAATAGGGCGTAATGGTATGCATAAATACAATAATTCAGATCATAGTATGCTTACAGCTATGACGGCCGTCGATAATATCTGTATGGGGCGTACGGATAAAACTAACATCTGGGATATCAACACAGAACAGGAATACCACGAAACCAGCAATAACGGGTAGCCTATTTTGCATAATATGGGCTAATCATCAGGTAAATGATTGGGCCGGTGATCGCTACATAGAACCAAAGCGGCCACGTGTATTTTGCCAGCTTCTTATGTTTTTCCCACTCACCGGTTAAGCCCCGGTAAGCAGTAAATAAAACAAAGGGCAGAATCAATGCAGCCAACACAATATGGGTAGCCAGCAGAATAAAATAAACCATTCGCAAGCCTCCGGCAGCAATTTTTTCTTCGGCGTCAACCACTCCATCAAGATTCAAGTCTCCATAGCGGGTTTCCCCTGTAAATAAGTGATGCGCTACGTAGGACAAAAGGAAAATAACCGACAATACCATGGCGGTGTACATCAGCCTTTTATGCAGCAAATAATTTCTTTGTTTTACGCTCACGAGCGCAGCAACTAATAACAGGGAAACTATGGTATTGATAATCGCATTAGCTTTCGCAAATAAATGCTTGTCAAATCCCAAATCGGTCTTTAACTCTACCCTCCCAAGGAACGTGATCGCAATAAATATCACGATTGAAAATATCCAAATCAACCATTTGGCAGCCTTGTCCTGTTTCTTAATAGTAGCTCCAAGCATCACTTCGTATTTGATGCAGCAAATGTAACTGCAAATAGTTCTTCCGGTACAGAAGCGACATACAGTTTATCTTGTTTTACCATAATAGCTAGCAATCTTATGGATGATAAGGACTAAGTGGTTTTAAGATAATTCACAATTATCTACGAAGGCTTTCGACAGGTTTTCCATTAGCTTTCCCAAAACCTTCCAACCGGGCCAATACGCACTAAACTATTGACCTTTCGATAATGTCTTTTTCAACTTTCCATGAATTTCTTTCAGCTCCTGTGTTCCAGTTCTGATTATAAACTACGTTTTAGCTGAAGAGCAGAATCAACAACTGCGCAACAATGATCCTCGCCAGCATGGTAACAGGATAAACCGTTGCATAGGTTACAGAAGGAATATCGTTTTTGGCCGTTTGGATCGCAAAAGCCAGTGCGGGTGGATCAGTACTTGCCCCGGCCAATAAGCCGCATATTTCAAAGTAATTCTTCTTTAGCTTTAACCGCGCAATAATGCCAACTATTAATAATGGAATAACAGTAATCCCCGCGCCCATCATCATCCAATACCATCCTTTACCACCGTTCAGTATTTCCACAAAATGCTCTCCGCTGCTCAACCCTACACTAGCCAGGAAGAGAACAATTCCTATTTCACGCAACATTAAATTCGCACTGTGAGTAGTGTAGTTGTTCAGGTAGAACAAGTTACCAAACTGGCTTAGAAACAAGGCAACAATTAAGGGCCCACCTGCTAATCCAAGTTTCATAGCGATCGGTATGCCTGGAATGGCAATCGGGATGCTTCCGAATATTACTCCTATAACAATTCCCGTGAACACAGGCGCAAGATCGGGCACCTCCAATCTCTTCATTGAGTTGCCTAGGATTGAAGCCATCTGTTTTACACCTTCCTCTGTACCCACTACTGTCACCTGGTCTGCCAGGTGTAGCATACTATCTGCTTTCGCAATAAATTCTATTCCGGCCCTGCTTATCCTCGTTATATTACAATCGTGCCTGTGAATAAGATTTAACTCCAATAATGTTTTATAGGTTGCAGGCTTCTTTGTAACTATTACTCTCCTGCTTATCAATGGGCCTTGTTCTTCCTGCAAAACCATTTTGCTCTCATCACCAACTATCATTTTTAACTGGTGAATCACTTCTTCGGTTGCAACTACTAATAGCACGTCGCCTTCTGCCAGCAACAACTCAGGATTAGGCGCAACCACTCCTCCCCCGTGGTACATTCTCGACACCACAAACGGATCTTTAATTAAAGACCTCAGCGACTTCAAAGGCTTATTATAAAGCAGCCTGTTACTTACGGATAGATTAACCGCCTGCGGACGTTCTGCGCTGCTGTTTAAATCTTGTTCGTGTTTCTCTCTTTCTTTGTACAGGTTTATATTGAAAACCTTTTTTAATATCAGCATTACCATTATCACACCGATCACACCAAAAGGATAAGCAATCGCATAAGCTAATCCAATCTCTGATGGGATGATCCCCTTGCTGTTCAATTGAAGATCATGCACAGCTTGTTGTGCAGCACCTAGCCCTGGTGTATTGGTTACTGCCCCTGATAAAACGCCGGTTAGCACCCCGATGTTGAAATCTGTAACACTGTGATATAAAATAACAATAGCGGTTCCTATCGCTATCACTAAAAGTGCAAGTAAATTCAACCCTAGCGCCTGCTTTTTTAACGAAGCAAAAAAGCCAGGTCCTACCTGTAAGCCAATGGCATACACAAACAATATTAAACCGAAGTCCTTTAAGAAATGTTCCGTCGTTTCGTCTACTGATATGCCATAATGGGCTGCGATAATTCCTGTAAACAGTACCCACGCAATTCCCAGCGAAACGCCGTAAATTTTCACTTTGCCCAACGTTACACCTATGGCTATTATCAGCCCATATATCATCACGGTTTGAGCTATACTGTGTTGCAAAAACAGTTCCTGGAACCAATTCATCCGGTTGGGTTTCCGTCAAAATTAGACCGATTTACTTATTTCGAAAGCCCCCTCTTTTATGCACCGCTCTCCTAACATTCTTTTACTTTTGCCATTTTCCATTCATGAGCAAGCCAGGATTACCACAGGGTACAAGAGATTTTTCCGCAGAAGTAGTTAGAAAACGTAACTATATATTCAATGTAATTCGTTCCGAATTTGAGCGCTATGGTTTTCAACCCCTGGAAACCCCCGCAATGGAAAACCTGGATACATTGATGGGTAAATATGGTGATGAAGGCGACAAATTAATCTTTAAGATCCTTAATAACGGCCTGGAACGCCCGGAGAAACATGATCAGGCCAGGGCTGATTTTGACAAAGTGCTTTCCGGTAAAAACGCAAAAGGTCTCACGGAAAGGGCGCTTCGCTATGACCTTACGATACCATTCGCCCGTTATGTAGCTATGAACCACGGACAGCTCACTTTTCCTTTTAAACGGTATCAGATCCAACCGGTCTGGCGGGCAGATCGCCCTCAAAAAGGAAGATATCGCGAGTTCTTCCAATGCGTTGCAGACGTTGTTGGAAGCGATGCACTAATCAACGAGGTGGAACTTGCCACTATTTATGCCCAGGTATTTGCTAAGCTGCGTATTCCGGTAAAAATCTCCCTAAACAGCCGAAAACTTCTTGCGGCCCTCGCTGAAGCTTGTGGAGGAAGCGAAAAACTGATTGATATAACAGTTGCCATAGATAAACTGGATAAGATTGGCCTCGCGAAAGTAAAGGAAGAATTATTCTCACGGGGTCTTTTGGAGCAGCAAGTAAGTTTGATAGAACAATACCTGTCTATCCGGGGATCAAATGAAAGTAAACTTGAGCAGGTTAACCACTTATTAAGCAATATAGTACTTGCTTCCAAAGGGGTGGACGAACTAAGGTATGTCCTGGAACTATGTAAAACTACTGAAGCTGCCTCAGTGCTGGAGGCTGATTTTACACTGGCAAGAGGACTAAACTACTATACCGGTATCATCTTCGAAGTAAAAGCTATTAACGTAAGCATGGGCAGCATTGGCGGTGGGGGAAGGTATGACGACCTTACGGGGTTATTTGGGGTTCCAAACCTGCCAGGTGTTGGCATTTCCTTCGGTGTAGACAGAATTTACGACGTCCTCGAGGAGCTTGATCTTTTCCCTCCGGAATTGGATACTTCCACCGAAGTACTATTTTTCAATCTGGGGCATGAAGAAGAACGCAAAGCTTTCCAACTTGTTCAGCAGCTGCGTTCCGCTGGTAAGCGATGCGAGCTTTATCATCAGCAGGCTAAAATGGATAAGCAGTTTAAATATGCTGAAAAGAAAAAAATAGCTTTTATCGTCATCATCGGAAGCAAAGAGCTGCAAGACGATACAGCCGTTGTTAAGAATCTCGCAACAGGACAACAAGCAACAGTGCCATCAACGGAACTGGTTAATTCTTTCAAGTAAGCACTTTTCTATTTCGAGGCTTTTACCGTCAGCAACCTGAATACATCTTCAAGGCTTCCAGCTTGTCCGCTTTGTATTGAAACAATGTTCAGGTTTTGCTCCACCGCCCATTGCAGTATGTTCTTTTTAGCAACTTCAATGTTCGTAGCACCAATTAACCAACTTCCATCTTGCTTTTTCTCAGCGGATGTTACCTGGGGAATTCTCAGCAACCACTCTTGTTCCACCTGTTCCTGGAGTTTCAGATGGATGGCACTCGACTTTTTTGCTGATGTAAGGTTTGTTAGCAAATCATCAGCTACTAATTTTCCCTTATTGATGATGACCACCCGCTTGCATATTGCTTCTACTTCCTGCAAAATATGGGAGGAAAATAATACGGTTTTGTTTTCTCCTAACATTCTTATCAGTTGCCGTATTTCCGTAACCTGGTTAGGATCCAGGCCGGTGGTAGGTTCATCCAGGATTAACACTTTTGGATCATGAATTAATGCAGCCGCTAACCCCAGTCTTTGCTTATACCCTTTCGAAAGCTGGCCGGCCTTTTTAGTACGTTCAGGCGTTAACCCTGTAATGTCAATGATTTCTTCCACCCGCTTGCTTACCTGCTTCAGTCCATGCGCTTCAGCAGTAAATCGTAGGTACTCTTTCACGTACATATCATAGTAAAGGGGATTTGCCTCCGACAGGTAACCAATGTTCTTCTTCACCTGTATCGCGTTTTGGGCTACCGGAACTCCGTTTACTCTTATGGTCCCTTTGTCCGGGTTCAGGTATCCCGTAATCATTTTCATGGTAGTGCTCTTGCCGGCGCCATTAGGCCCCAAAAAGCCAACTATCTCAGCATTCATCACCTGGAAGCTTACATCATCTACTGCTTTTTGCTTCCCATAAAGCTTGGTTACTGATCCAACTTCTATCGACATCTGTTCATTTTTCCGCGTCCAAATTAATAATTAGTAAAGCGATCTTTGCAAAACGTTTTCCAATGGCAATTTGTTATCAGAAGTTGCTACATTTGATAAACCTTCCGCTCCATGATTAAAGTATTAAAAGCTTTCTCCAATAAATTCCTAATGGCTACCGTGGTTTTTCTTGCGTTTATGTTGTTCTTCGATAAGAATGATGTCTTTACCCAGTTTGAACGTAAACAAGAACTACAGGAGCTTCAACAAAAGAAAGCATTCTATGAGCAGGAAATCACGGCTACAAAAGATAAACTCACCGAACTTCAGACCAACCCCGCAGCCCTGGAGAAGTTTTCCAGGGAAGAATATTTCATGAAGAGAGACGATGAAGTTATATACGTGTTAGAAAATTAAGATTCAGAACAATAAGTTTAGTCTGTTGCCGTTATATAAAAAAATGCTTCAGCATGACGAATTTTACCCCCGAATTACTTATTTCTTACATTTACAAAGAAACAACTACGGCTGAAAATCAATTGATTGAAGAAGCACTCCAATCCGACTGGACGCTCCAGGAGAAGTTCAAAGTACTCAAAACCTGCATAGAAAAACTGGATAAAATACCCCTTCAATCTCCGAGGCAGGAAGTGATAGATAGAATAATGGCCGCTGCTGTGGCTACAACCCCTGTTGCGTAGTTTTGCGCATGACCAAAAAAGAGCGGTTTAATAACTGTATTCAATATTTCTCTTCCCGGTTTCCGAATGCTGAAACAGAACTTACATTCGATAATGCCTATGAACTGCTGGTGGCGGTTATTCTTTCGGCCCAATGCACAGATAAAAGGGTAAACCTTACTACACCAGAACTTTTTCGCAAATACCCCGACGTTTATGCCCTCAACAAGGCTACATACGACGATTTATTTGAAATTATAAGGAGCATTAGTTTCCCCGGCAACAAGACGAGGCACTTGTTAGGAATGTCTAAAATGGTGGTAGAAAACTACGCCGGTAACATCCCCATGTTGGTTGAGGAACTCATAAAGCTACCGGGTGTTGGAAGGAAAACCGCCAATGTAATTACGTCGGTAATAGACAACCAACCTAATCTTGCCGTTGATACGCATGTTTTCAGGGTCTCTGCCAGGATCGGCCTCACTACCCGTGCTAAAAATCCTTTGGAAACAGAGAAACAGCTTTTGAAGCACATTCCAACCCACTTGGTGCACAAGTTCCATCATTGGCTCATATTACATGGACGTTATACCTGTATTGCGCGCCGTCCCAAATGCGAGGAGTGTGGATTAAAATCCTCCTGTAAATACTTCCTGAAATTAAATCCGCCTCTATCTTCGAATTTTTCTGTTAATTTGTAAAAGAAATAGAGCGATTCATGAAAAAACTGCTTCTTGCATTATGGGTGATTTGTGCGCTGTCGACTAGTGCCCAAACTAACTTCACATATGAAAATGATAAATATTTTGAGGTTGGCGGCAGTGTAGGTCTTATGAATGCCCGCACCGATCTTTCAAGAAAAATACTTTGGAACCAGGGTCATACATCGGCGTCGGTTTTTGCAGCATTTAATTACCAAAATTTACTCGTTGGACGGGCTGAATTTACTTTTGGTGCGGTTGAAGCGTCAGACCTGGAGTCTAGAGACGATAAATTAAAGCCAAGAGGATTAAGTTTCAAAAGCAACATCTCAGAAATAGCAGTTATTGGAGAGTTTCACCCACTGATGCTCAACTATTGGACGGATATGTACGGGGCACCCGACCTGTCACCTTACATCGCTGCCGGTGTGGGTATGTTTTGGTTCGAACCTAAGACTTTCTACAACGGTGAATGGCTGAGTCTGCCGAAGTATCGTACCGAAGGACAGGGCTTTCCGGAATACCCTGACAGGAAGCCATACTCTTTGCAACAGTTCTCTTTCCCATTAGGTATCGGTGTTAAATACGATATAAGCCCAAGCATCTCCATGAGAGCTGAGTTTCTCTACCGCTTCACTTCAACAGACTACCTTGACGACGTAAGTAAAACTTATGTTGATTTGAAATTGTTTGATAAATACATGACTCCTGCTGAAGCAGCCATTGCCAAAGCTTTATCTAAGAGAATTACAAATCCTAACACCACTGCAGGTGAACCAAGGGGCTTCTCAAAAGACAAAGATGGCTTTTTTGTAATAGGACTTAAATTATCTGTTTCTCTCGGTCGTACATACGATTACTGGTAGTAGTTATATCAACTTGATAACGTCTTCAAAGCCCGGTGTAATGCAAATAACGCCGGGCTTTTTGTTTTTCTCAAAGCTGCCCAGTTTATGCTGGAGCATCAAGGCCTCGGCCCCGTTTTTCGTAGCCCAGGGAAGCATTTGCTCAAAAGTGATTGACGGAAAGTGCTTTCGAATTGATCTCATTTCGGCTAGTATCGAAAGGCTGTGATTACTCGCAAGGCTGTCCGTCCCTAATACGATCGTCAAACCACTGTCTGCTAATTGGTTCATTGGAGGAACTGTATCTTCAATGTACAAATTCGCATTGATACAACAACAGAGCACCGGGCGATTGGCCTTCTCATTTTCCAAATACCTAATATCCTCGGCTCCTATAAACGTGTTATGTACTAACAGTGCATTTTCCGCCCCTCTCAGGTGGCTGTAATATCCCTCCACCCCGGCACAACCGCTGCCCTTATACGAATCAATAGTAATGGAAAGCTTTTTATAAAGGCGGAGAAAATCTCCTGTAGCATTCTTCAAAAACGCTCCTTCATCGGGCGATTCCTGGCTATGTAACGACACTACTTTACCTTGGTAAAATCCTTTCATCAACTGCCATAACTCGTCCGATACCGAATAGGGTGCGTGGGGTACGATGGTCGTGGAACGTTCAAACGGCGAATCATTGATAAATGAATTATAAACCGATTGTATAATAGCCATCCTGTCCCTGGCCGCAGAGGGAATAAAACCACTCCCCTCAATGAAATTGTAGTAAGCTAAATTGTTGTTTTGTTTCTGCTTTAGGGTCATGCTGGTATTGCATATGTCGCCCACCGCCACAATTCCATTTCTTATCATTTCGTCCTCGGCATCCTTGATGGCCTGCATTACCTTATCCTCAGTTGCTGAGTTTCGCAACTTTAGTATTTCAAGTACAAAGTCTACCAGCCCCGTGTGCTCTGCTATCCGGCCCTTTAAATGACTGAGTTCAAGGTGGCAATGAGCATTAACCAATCCAGGCGAAAGCGTTCCTTGTAGCTTCTTTACATCCTCTCCCCCTTCATCACTTTCTATGATTGCTTCTACCACGCCTTTTCCGTCGGTAACCAGTACTTTATCCGAACCTAACCAATTATTCCCCGTAAATATCCTGTCAGCCGAAAACTTCAGATAACCCATGGCAGTAAAGATAAACCCATGCCCTCGAAAACCTTAATTTTGCCGCCCCTGCTTACTGGCAATTTAAAGCTGAGCGGGACAACGCTTCATTTATGATGTTCGACCAGATAGATGCACTCAAGGCAAGATTTCAACAGTTAGGTATTGCGCTTACAAACCCGGAGATTATTAACAATCAAAAGGAGTTTGGCAAATTAAGTAAGGAATACAGGGACCTGGAAAAGATAGTAAACCCTTACGAAGAGTACAAACGGGTGCTTGGAGATTACGAATTTGCAAAGGAATCCCTGAATGCCTCAGAGGAAGACATGCGTGAACTGGCTAAAATGGAACTGCCTGCACTGGAACAGCGTAAAGAAGAATTGGAAAAATTACTTACAAAGCTGCTGATTCCTAAAGACCCCCAGGACGATAAAAATGCAGTGCTCGAAATCAGGGCAGGAACAGGAGGTGACGAGGCGTCTTTATTCGCCGGCGATCTTTTAGACATGTACCTGAGGTATTGCTCTAAAAAGGGATGGAAAACTGCAATCGTCAGCGAGAGCGAAGGAACAGTGGGAGGCTACAAAGAGGTTTTGGTAGAAGTGACCGGTGAAGATGTTTACGGCACCATGAAATTTGAAAGTGGTGTTCACCGCGTTCAACGGGTCCCAAGTACAGAAACTCAAGGACGTGTACACACTTCAGCCGCCACTGTTGCGGTAATGCCCGAAGCTGAAGAAGTAGACTTTGAACTAAACCCTGCTGATGTTAAGATGGAAACAGCCAGGTCGGGCGGTGCTGGCGGACAAAACGTAAACAAGGTGGAAACCAAAGTTATGCTTACCCATATTCCAACGGGAACGGTTGTAGTTTGCCAAACTGAACGTAGCCAGTTAGGAAACCGTGAGAAAGCCATGAATATGTTACGCACCAAACTTTACGAAGAACAGGTAAGAAAACAGGAAGAAGAAATCTCTCGCCATCGGAAAACGCTGGTAAGCACAGGCGACCGCAGCGCAAAAATCCGCACCTATAACTACCCGCAAGGGCGTGTTACAGACCATAGGATTGGGCTAACCGTATATAACCTTGACGCTGTCATGAACGGCGAACTTGATGAATTCATCGAAGCTTTGCAAGTTGCAGAAAACACTGAGAAAATGACGAAATCACAGGGTAACTAGTGAGCAAAATCTTGTTGGAAATCTCCTTTAATTCTTTCCATTGGCGGGTTAAAGTACCCGAACTTCAAATGAGGAAACTCTTCTTGTAATAGTTCCATCATTTGTTTTACACCCAAAAGCTCACCTGTTTCGTGAATGTTCAATAATCCCAGGTACCAATCCGGATCAATATTGAAGTTTCTCCATTGTATCATCTTGAGGCCGGTAGAGATAATTAATTCGCGCAATGCTTCGTACTCTTCAACAGTATCCGTCATCCCTGGAAATACGAAGTAATTGATACTTGTCCAACCTCCGTAACTGTTTACTACTCTAATGCTCTCCCAAATATCCTCAAACTTGTAGTTGTTGGGGCGGTAATAAGGCAGGTAAATATGCTCCCTTGCTGAGTTGGTACTTACCCTAATGCTATCAAGTCCAGCTTCGCATAGCTCCTTAACTGCGTCCGGTTTACTCCCGTTCGTATTGATATTAATACTTCCTCTGTCGGTATGCTTACGTATTTGAACAATGGCATCTCTTATAGTTTCCCACATTAGCAATGGCTCGCCTTCACAACCTTGCCCAAAACTAATGATTGGATAAGGCGCGTTCATGAGGTGCGGTACAGTATATTCAACTATCTCTTCGGCAGTAGGTTTAAAAACAAGTCTGTCCTGTGTGGCTACAATAGTTTCATCTTCCGGCTGAAAAGAAATACAACCAATACAATTAGCATTGCATGCAGGCGAGGCAGGTACAGGGCATTCCCACCGGCCCAGGAAAAAATTACGCGCTGCTGGGCAATGATAGGTATTACAACAGTTATCAGCCAGGTGTTTTATTAGCCTGTTATGAGGAAAAACTGATATCAGTTTTCTTACGCCTGTTTGTATTTCTTTTTCGTCATAACCAGCGCACTCTTGCCTAATATCTTGTTCTATTCTTACAGCCGTAACATAAAACTTGTTATCATACCACCCTGCAGCAGTATAACAAAACAGCGGCAAGGTAGGCGCATCTTTATCAGTTTCAAATGCCGCAATAAATAACCCCGTATGTGCGGGCGGTATAAAGGCAGCCACCGCCCACCCCTTATCACAAAGGCGCATCTCACCCGATTTTACATCAATCCCTATCCCTCTTCTACCCGGAAGTTCGTATAAATTACCTCCTTCAGGAAGTAGCATCCAATCCGACGGCTCTATAGGGAAGGCATCCCATCCCGCCCTTCCTACAGCGTACAAGCTGGTATCTTCAAATATGTTTCCGCTACCATCAGAATAAAGCAGATAAGGCGAATGTTCTAACATAAAATCAGTTTGAGGCAGGCGCTTTCTCTAACACGCCGGCCAATGAAATCCGTTGAAGGCAATAATTATTTAACTCGGTTTCCATTGAGGGGTCCACCGCATCCTCCACTTCTTTTTGAAATAATTTGTTATCAAGATAATCGATCGTTAACAACCCATCCTTTAATACCAGGTTGCTTAGTTGGCTCCATTGCACTGTTCTTTTTGGAAACTTATTAAAAGTAATTCCCTTTTCTGCCACACCAATCTCATCCGAAAACTTTACGAACTTTTCTAACGCGGCAACAGCCAAAAACAAGACGGCAACCCAGGCGCTCCTATCCTCCGCAATCATCCAGCCGGCAGAAGCAACTATCATTGCACGACGATAATACAAGTCAATGCCGCTTTGCTTTTTCTGCCATTCCACATAAACCCAATAACCTGCTATTACAGCTACCAGCAAACCATACAACAAACGCGATCCCTGGTATATATAGGCAGAATAACTAAACATCACTACTGAAAGAAGCAGCAGTATCCTGCTCACATTATCGAATTGAGCGTGGCTACTTCTTTTAAGTGTTATCACGTAATCAAACCTCATCAACTATTTGAGCTAATTAACTGGTTACACATTCTAAATAGTATTCGCGCACCAACATTCGCATCCCAGTCATTCTCTCCTACCCCTATTTCTACGAGATCGAAACCTATTAGTTTCCTGCCACTCTTAAGCACCCTGCTAAACAGGTATAAAACCTGTTCTACTTCAAAGCCTCCAGATACCGGCGTTCCCGTCGTTGGACAGAGCTTTGGATCCAACCCGTCTATATCAAAGCTTATGTATACATATTGCGGCAGGTGGTCTACTATCTCGTCAACTATCTGCTTCCAGGTCTCGCCTTCAAACTGCCTTTCTTTTATATCCTTATCGTAATAAGCTACTAACCGGTCAGCGTTTTTCTTTACGAATTCGTACTCCTCCCCGCAATAATCCCGTATGCCTACATGCACAAATTTCTTTATGGCTGGCACCTCTTTAAAAGCGTTATACATGATGGAGGCATGAGAATAATTGAACCCTTCATAAGCGCACCTTAAATCCAGGTGCGCATCTACTTGTAGAATTCCATATTCGTTATACTTTTCGGCTAATGCTTTATAAAAGCCCAAAGGAGTGCTATGGTCTCCGCCAAGGATGGCTACAAGTTTCCCTTTATCCAGCAACGCCTTCGTTTGCTCATAAACCCATTGGTTCAAAAACAAACTGCCTTCGTTTATCTCGCGCTGGCTTTTCGACATGAATTTGTTAGCTTCTATATCCTCGCCCTTACATATATAATCAATCAGCAATTCAGCTTCTTTGCGCAGGTAATCGCTCTTCAACAGGATGGTTTTGTTAGCTTCTCTCATGAAGAAACCTTGCTTCCATCCATCCGGCACTTCCGGATCGAATAAGTCCACCTGGAGG
>JAEZDR010000107.1 GCA_023433265.1 Bacteroidota bacterium
GCGTAGCAGTGGTGGCTATTGGTGAACGAGGCCGTTACCTGACCAAATTGCGTAAGTCCTGGTAGAGCGATGTGAACCCACATTAAGGTTGTTCATTTAATTGGCATTATTCCATCGTTTCTGGCTGGCAACTGCTACCGAATGTGTTTCATAACCACCACTAAATGCAGTACTGCCTACTCGCTGAGGAAGAATATTTATTATTTGACATATATTGAAACTGTTGATTTTGTCTGGTTTAGGACATTTACCAAAAGAACGACTAGAAATAACGTAGCCGGCAAATTTGATGGTCATGCCCGCAAGTTAAACCGGGTTTGCAGCGGGTCTGCAGCGTATCTACAGCGTATCTACAGCGTTTTTACAGTGTATCAAATAATATGCAACCCTATTGCAAACTGCACCATACGCCCACATAAACCTATACAATAGCTTACCATAACTCCCTCCTAACCGCTCCTACCTCATCATTCAGGGTGGAGAACCTGAATGGCGGAGTTAGTTTTTTAGTACTAAACATCGGCCTTTCTTTTTCGCTGGTGGTTCATTACATACCGATTCAATGCCTTAACCTTAAAGCCGTCAGAGTTATCTTGAGGGCTTACTTTTGCAGGCCCATAGTATAAACATGAATCAACCTAAGCGATACCTTGTTACAGCAGCATTGCCTTATGCCAATGGATTAAAACATATTGGCCACCTGGCGGGTGCATACCTTCCCGCCGACATCTACGCTCGGTACCTGAAAGCGCAGAAAAGAGATGTCGTATTTGTTTGCGGGAGCGACGAACATGGCACAGCAATTCCTATCCAGGCAATGAAGGAGGGCACTACAGCTAAAGACATCATTGACAAGTATCACCCTATCATAGAGCAGAACTTCAAAGATCTTGGAATACAGTTCGATATCTACCACCGCACTTCTGAAGAGCTACACCATGAAACGGCCCAGGAATGGTTCACCTACATGAATGAACGCGGTCAGCTCGAGGTAAAAGAAACTGAACAATACTATGATGCCGAAGCTAACACCTTCCTCGCCGATCGCTTTGTTAAAGGCACCTGCCCTAACTGTAGTTATGAAGGTGCTTTCGGCGACCAGTGTGAGAAGTGCGGTAAGAGCCTTAGTCCCGATGAACTTATCAATCCTGTAAGCACACTTAGTGGCAGTGCCCCCGTTAAAAAGGCCACCAGGCATTGGTACCTGCCTTTAAACAAGTATGAGGGTTGGCTTAGGCAATGGATACTGAACGAGCATAAAGAAGACTGGCGACCAAATGTAGTAGGGCAATGTAAAAGTTGGATCGACGGGGGACTCCAGCCCAGGGCTGTAACCCGCGATCTGGACTGGGGCGTAAAAGTCCCTCTGGCAGACGCTGAAGGCAAAATGCTATATGTTTGGTTCGATGCTCCCATTGGTTATGTATCGGCCACCAAACAATGGGCGATGGACAATGGGAAAGATTGGAAACCTTACTGGTACGATAAGGAAACGCAGCTGGTGCATTTTATTGGCAAGGACAACATCGTATTCCACGCCATCATCTTCCCTATTATGCTAAAGGAGCATGGCAACATCGTTCCATCTTTTGTAACGTCAAACGAGTTTATGAACCTCGAAGGCGACAAAATGAGTACAAGTCGTGGGTGGAGCATTGAAATGGACGATTACATCAATGATTGGATCAAACCCGAAAACGGGGGTAGCCAGTTAGCCGATGTCCTTCGTTATTACCTTACGGCAATCGCACCTGAAACAAAAGACAGTGAGTTTACTTGGAAAGGGTTCCAGGATGCTAATAACAGTGAACTGGTTTCCATCTTTGGCAATTTCGTCAACAGAACTTTCGTGCTGATGCACAAGCTATGCAATGGTAAAGTTCCTAAATACCATGATGCCATTAGTGACAATCTTGATAAGGCATTGATAAAAGCCATTGCAGATACGAAGACAAGAGTAGAGTCGCTGTTCGAAACATTCAAGTTCAGGGAAGCGCTGTTTGAGGTGATGGATCTTGCTCGCACAGGTAATAAGTACATGCAGGAAAAGCAGCCATGGATAGTAGCTAAAGGCCTTGCAGAAAATCCTACAGCCCAGGAGAAGATAGATAACTGCCTTCACCTCTGCCTGCAGTTGACGGCTAACCTCGCTATCCTAATCAATCCCTTCCTTCCATTTACATCGCGAAAACTGCTGTATATGATGAAGGTGGTAGAACGTATGCTGGACTGGGAGAATGCAGGTAAGGTTAAGCTGCTTAGTGTAGGGTATACCTTGCGTGCACCTGAACTACTGTTTAGAAAGATCGAAGACAGCGAAATTCAGGCGCAACTGGATAAACTAAAGTCGAGAACAAAACCGGACACCTCCGCTGCTGTCACCAAAGCCTCAGATGAGGCAGCAACTCCCTTGAAACCAGAAATTGTATTTGACGACTTCGCTAAGATAGATTTGCGCGTCGGGAAAATTATTTCGGCTGAGAAGGTCCAAAAGGCGGATAAGTTATTGAAGCTTGAGGTGGACCTTGGGTTTGAGAAGCGCACAATTGTTTCAGGAATTGCATTGCATTTCTCACCTGACGAGATTATCGGAAAACAGGTAACAGTTGTGGTAAATCTCGCTCCCCGTCAAATGCGCGGTATCGAAAGCCAGGGAATGATATTAATGGCAGAAGACAAACAGGGAAAGCTTCACTTTGTTCATCCTGAATCCAGCGTGGATGCAGGCAGTGGTGTGAGCTAGATAATCGTCAGATGATGAGGTGCCGTCCCTGCAACAGACTTCCGAACCTGGAATTGCACTGCATCTTCATAATTCCATAAAAAAAAGGGGGCTGAAAAGCCCCCTCGGTAACCAAATTACACGAGAACTATTTTACTAAGAGTGGTAAATGCTGTTTATCGGTTCCTGTATGCAGCACCACAGTATACCTTCCGGCAGGCAATTGGCTGCCAATGGTAATTCTATGATTATTCACCCCTGGCATCAGGCTCACAGTTTCTGTTTTTATCTTTTGTCCTGCAAAATTTAAAACTTCGACTGTAGCTTTCCCACTGTTGTTGGCAAACACTTGCAAAGTCGTTTGCTCGCCTGCTTTCACCGGGTTGGGGTACATTTTCTTAACATAATTTCCTTCAGGCTTCAGTTGCAGTTTTACCACATTTGAAATGCGTTTGCTACCATCCTTATCCACCATAATTAAGCGATAGAAAGTTGGAGTTTCAAAAAAGATCGGCTTATCATCTGTGAAGCTGTAACTGAAACCGTTGCTCTGATTGCTTGCCATAAGGGTCCCTGCTTCACTAAAATGCTGGTTGTCGCCACTTTTCTCGACAATGAAATGACTGGCATTTTGCTCGGATTTGGTGGTCCAGGTCAGCTCTGCCGTGGTGCCTCTAACTGTTCCTGTAAAGCTGTGGAGCGCGATAGGCAATAAAACAGCGGTTGAATTAGCGTAGATATAATCCTGGTCATTGTTTCCGTTGCCATTGGCCGCGTTACCCACGTAATAAAAGGTTACGTTCTGCTGCGCTGCTGTGGGGTTAGAAGGCGCAGTCCAGCGTAAGTTGTTATAAGTAAAACTCGTCCCGGTTTGCGTCATAGCATTGTTATGGCTTAATTCGCTTCCGTTCAGGGCGGCCCTTGGATTGGTGGAACTGAAGGTGCCTACCGGAGCATTATTACCATCGCGGGCGGCTATCGAAAAGCCCCAGCGGGTTCGGTTTGAAGGGTGGGCAATGGTTAGACTGAAGTTGTACTGTTGCCCGGCGCTGTACATTCCCGATGGGAGGCCTGAAGCTGTCACACTTCCCCCACCTGAATTAAGCCCAAACGAAGAATGGCAATCCACGCAGGTGCTGCCGTCAGCGCCGGTGTAGCCCTCGGGAGGCTGAAAACTGTATTGCACTCCGGCCTGCCCAGCAAATACCGCAGTGCCAACGATAAGGATTGAATAGATAAATTTCTTGATCATAAGCGGGTGTTCGTTTTAATGTTCAGTTTTATAATACGTAAGCACTTTCAAAAGGTTGCTTATACAGGAATTATTATTTTCATATCCAAATGCAACCCAAAACGTTTCTTTACCTGCTGGCACTGGCAAGGCTCTTTTTACCCTTTTTGCTACAGGATCCCGTTTATCAACCTCACCGCGATGAGTTTCTATACCTGGAGCAGGGCAAGCACCTGGACTGGGGTTATCTTGAGGTTCCCCCGCTGCTTTCTCTTTTTGCCGCCTTGGTGAATGCTATGGGTGCTTCCTTGTTTTGGATCAAGCTCTTTCCCGCTCTCTTTGCTGCGCTTACCTACCTTTTAGCAGGCAAAATGGTGCTGCAATTGGGAGGAGGGAAGTTCGCATTGTTTATGGCTTGGTGCCCATTGTTCTTTCAGGGCTACCTCAGGATGTTCTTCCTTTTTCAGCCCAATTTCCTGGAAGTGTTTTTCTGGACGGCAATGGGCTTTTCGCTGTTACAATACAAACTTTTGGAGAAAAGTAAATGGTTGTACTTCTTTGGGCTTGCTGCCGGATTGGGCTTGATGAGCAAGTATTCGGCTGCCTTCTACCTGTTTTCCCTATTGTTTGCCTTGCTGCTCACCTTTAGGCGTATATTCCTGAATAAACACCTCTATTTCGCAGCCCTGCTCGCTTTAATAATTGTTTTACCGAATATAATCTGGCAGGTGAACCATAACTTTCCGCTTATCAGGCACATGGAAGAGTTGAAAGCAACGCAGTTACAGTTTGTTGCACCCACCGACTTCCTTTTGAGCCAGTTATTAATGAACTTGCCCTGCATCTATATTGTAGTGGCCGCATTTGTTTATAGCTTTAGCAGACAGGGAAATCGGTGTACTTTTATTCCTTTAGCCCTGCTGCTTGTTATCGGGCTGTTAGTGGCCATGAAAGGGAAGGACTACTACGCCATGGCAGCCTACCCGCCTGTATACGCCTTAGGCGCTGTCGCCATTGAAAAATATACAGCCGCACGGCTTAGGTTTACACGGTACGTAGCAACCGTTTACACTGTTGTCTTAGGGCTTTTCCTTTTGCCTTTGCTTATGCCGCTTTGGAAGCCACAGAAACTTGCCGCTTATTACGAGCAGATTGGCATTAACAAAACAGGTTCTTTTAAATGGGAAGACCTTCGCTATCATTCCCTGCCCCAGGATTTTGCAGACATGGTAGGGTGGAGAGAAATAGCTGAAAAAACAGCAAAGGTTTATCTCAGTTTACCACAGGAAGAGCGCCTGCGTACATTGGTTTACTGCCGGGGATACTTTACTGCGGGCGCGCTCAACTACTACGCAAAAGAGTTAGGCCTGCCTGTTGTTCACAGCGACAACGCATCGTTCCTACTGTGGATGCCCGAGAAGTACAACATAAATAATTTACTATTGGTAGGTCACTCCATACCGGGGCAGGATGACGAAGTATTCCAGCAGTTCGGTTCCTGGAATATTGCCGATTCCCTTAATTATCCTTTGGCTAGGGAAAATGGTATCCGTATTTTCCTGTATCGTAATGGTAACGAACATGTAAACGGAATGATTGAACAAGGGATTAAGCAGATGAAAGCTGAGTTTAATCAGAACTAGATAGCGAAACGAGGGTTAGTTTTGTGTCCAAATTTTTTCCAGATGGAAGCAATGAACAGGCCGGTAAGGGTGTTAGTAGCCAAGGTAGGGTTGGATGGGCACGACAGAGGAGCCAAGGTAATAGCAACTGCATTGCGCGATGCCGGAATGGAGGTTATTTATACCGGGCTCAGGCAAACACCGGAAATGGTAGTAAATGCTGCGCTGCAGGAAGACGTAGACGCAATTGGCATCAGTATACTCAGCGGTGCCCACATGACCGTATTTCCCAAACTCATCCAGATGATGAAAGAAAAGAAATTGGATGATGTGTTACTTACTGGTGGTGGCATCATACCAGAAGACGATATCAGAACCCTGAATGATATGGGTGTGGGCAAACTCTTTCCTCCCGGCACTTCTACCAACGAAATTTCCGGATACATCACTTCATGGGTTAAGGAACATCGAAGCCATTAAATAAACCCATACGGTAGTTGACATCTGCCGCCAATGCATCAATTACTGCAATGGCGACAGAAACTATGTATTCAAAACTGATCAGTGAGGCGATGTAACAATCAGCTCAGCCTATTCACTGCCTGTTTATATTTCTTTTCTTTGCTTTAAAACACAGTTTCTATGGCATACAAAACATTGCTTACCAACCTCGAGAATAATATCCTGGTCATTACAATTAACCGGCCCGATAAGCTAAATGCTTTGAACAAGGAGGTGATAGAGGAACTTAGCATGGCAATAGACGAACTACAATCCAATGCCGAAGCAAGAAGTGCGATAATCACCGGTGCGGGCGAAAAGAGCTTTGTTGCCGGGGCAGACATTACCGAGTTTGTAGGGCTTAGTGTCCAGGAAGGAAAAGCGCTTGCGCAAAGAGGCCAGGATAATGTTTTCAGCAAGATCGAAAACTCAGCTAAACCTATCGTTGCCTGTGTAAACGGGTTTGCCCTGGGTGGGGGTTGCGAGCTGGCAATGGCTTGCCATTTTAGAATTGCTTCAGACAATGCAAAGTTTGGTCAGCCCGAGGTTAACCTTGGCCTTATACCCGGTTACGGTGGTACGCAGCGGTTAGTACAGCTCATTGGCAAGGGGCGGGCGCTGGAGCTACTAATGTCTGCAGCAATGATTGACGCCAATACAGCTTTACAATATGGACTGGTGAACTACGTAGTGCCAAAGGAAGAATTAATCTCCAAAGCTAAATCCATACTTGAGGTTATCAATACTAAAGCCCCGCTCGCGGTCGCTGGTTGCATAAAAGCTGCCAATGCGGTATTCTCTACCACGGGCTACGAACGCGAAGTAGAAACTTTTGGCTACTGCTTTGGCACGGAAGACATGAAAGAAGGTACTGCTGCTTTCCTTGAAAAGCGAAAAGCATCTTTTAAAGGGCTTTAAGTGTAAGCGCGTAAATACCTGCTGCCCGGCATCATGTAGTTGGTACGCTGTACCGCTTACCTTTGCACGCATCAAAATTAATCCATGGACTACAGGATAGAAAAAGACACTATGGGGGAAGTAAAAGTCCCCGCTCATGTATACTGGGGCGCTCAGACTCAGCGTAGCATAGAAAACTTTCGCATAGCGCAGGACATCAACAAAATGCCAAAGGAAATAATCGAAGCCTTTGCCTACCTGAAGAAGGCTGCCGCGATTGCAAATCACGAACTTGGCGTTTTACCTGCCGATAAGAAAGATCTGGTAGCGCAGGTTTGCGACGAAATTCTAGCAGGCAAACTAAACGACCAGTTTCCTCTCGTAGTATGGCAAACAGGGAGCGGCACCCAAAGCAACATGAACGTGAACGAGGTAGTAGCCTATCGCGCGCATGTAATCCATGGGGGGGCGTTGACAGATAAGGAAAAGGTGATCCACCCAAATGATGATGTCAACAAGTCTCAATCCAGTAACGACACCTTTCCTACGGCCATGCACATTGCTGCATACAAAATTCTGCTGGAGACCACAATCCCAGGTATAGAAAAGTTGAGGAACACTCTTGCTGCCAAGAGCAGGAAGTTTATGAACGTGGTAAAAATAGGCCGCACGCACTTTATGGATGCGACGCCGCTTACACTCGGACAGGAGTTCAGCGGTTATGTATCGCAACTGGACCACGGATTAAAGGCGATTAGAAATACGCTGGAGCACCTCAGCGAACTTGCACTTGGTGGAACCGCTGTGGGTACAGGTATAAACACCCCGAAGGGTTATAGCGAACTTGTAGCCAAAAAAATAGCAGAGCTTACGAAACTACCTTTTGTTACGGCTGAAAATAAATTCGAAGCCCTTGCCGCCCATGATGCGATTGTAGAAGCGCATGGCGCTTTGAAAACTGTTGCAGTAAGCCTGATGAAGATAGCTAATGACATAAGGATGCTTTCCTCTGGTCCGCGTTCAGGTATTGGTGAAATATTCATTCCCGACAATGAACCGGGGTCTTCTATTATGCCGGGTAAGGTTAACCCAACACAGTGCGAGGCGCTGACCATGATAGCTGCACAGGTAATGGGTAACGACGTTGCAATAAACGTTGGAGGTTCCATGGGACATTTTGAACTGAATGTGTTTAAACCTGTAATGATTTACAACTTCCTGCACAGTGCAAGGCTGATAGGTGACGGGTGTGTAAGCTTTAATGACAGGTGCGCTGAGGGTATTGAACCCATTGAAGCCAACATTAAGAAGCACGTTGACAACTCGTTAATGCTGGTTACATCGCTAAATACTAAGATTGGGTATTACAAAGCTGCTGAGATTGCGCAGAAAGCGCACAAAGAAGGCACTACGCTGAAAGAGATGGCCGTTAAGCTTGGCTACCTCACAGAAGCAGAGTTCGACGAGTGGGTGGTACCTGCGAACATGGTAGGGGAGATAAAGCAATAGAACAACGAATCCTGAGCCGGCCCAAGTGCCGGCTTTTTTTGTACCTGCCGATGAACAGATGGAAGTATTAGGAAAGCTCTTTTTGCCAATATGGCAGGAGGGGGAGAAAATAGGCTTATAACGCTATCAGTACGCTACCTCTAAGCTATCAGTAGGCTTTCACTACGCAGTCACTATGCAGTAACCCCCCTAAAACGAAGCAGGTTTATACACAGGATTGCGGGTTTACGCACACGACCGGTTTGGTTATTCACAAGAAAAATAGGGAAATTAACATCGGGTTATTGAGAAGGTTTAACAAGTACTGCCATAAATGGCAAGCTATCTTTGTGTTTGTAGTTTACCCATTGTGTTACCTGTCCAAAAGGCTTTTACGCTTCTTATCCCCCTCCTGGCTTATTACAGCCTGGCAACAGCCCAATGCATTAAACCTTCGATAGCTAGCCCGTACTTCGAGAATTTTGAAACAGGCCTCGGTGGCTGGACGCCCGGAGGTGACAACGCTGACTGGGCTTACGGTACACCTTCAAAATCAATAATTAATGCCGCCGCAAGTGGCAGCAAATGCTGGATTACGGGCGGGCTTACCGGTAATGGATACAGCGCCCAGAATAGTTTTCTGCTAAGCCCCTGCTTCGACCTCACAGCGCTGACGACGCCCTATATTACTTTCAAAATTTTCTGGGATACAGAAAGGCAGTACGACGGCGGCAGCTTTCAATATTCTTTAAACGATGGGGTAACCTGGAACACGCTCGGTGCTGTAAATCCGGCCTGTCCTTCTGATAACTGGTTCAATACCACTAATATCAACGTTCTTGGGGCTGCGGGCTGGAGTGGAAATACGCTTCCCACAAGCCCTTGTACCGGCGGTGCCGGCGGAGGGAAAGGACAATGGGTTACAGCCAGGCATTCGCTCAATGCGCTGGCCGGTAAAGACAACGTGATGTTTCGCGTAAGGTTTGGTGCGGGTACGGTTTGCAATGATTATAACGGGATAGCCTTTGATGATGTCTACATCGGGAATGCACCACCCAATAACGCAGCCTTCTCGCATACCTGTACCAGCAGTAATGCCGTGAGTTTTAGTCCTTCATCCATAGCCTGCGGAAGCACGGTAGTGTGGAATTTCGGGGATGCAGCGTCGGGAGCTAACAATACCTCCACCCAGCTAAATGCCCAGCACAATTTCAGCGCACCGGGCAGCTATGAGGTTTCTCTTACTGTATCTCATCCATCCTTTGCTACAGTAAGCAGCACAACTACTATCCATATTGCAGCAGTAACGATTCTCATCAACCAACCTGTTTCTTGCAACGGGCGTTCAGATGGTGCGCTGAAGGCTACCGTCACGGGCCCGGCCTTGCCCTATGCATTCACGTGGAATAACAATCCTGCAGCAAACACGGCTGCTATCAATAATCTTTCAGCCGGCACCTACGAGGTAAAAGTAAGCGCCGCAGGCGCCTGCCCGGTTAGCACCAGCTTTAACCTTAGTGAGCCACAACCGTTGGTTGGCATTCCTAATATTACCCACCCCTCATGTAACCTGCCCAATGGCAGTATAGAAATTAGTACAAGCGGAGGCACAACTCCTTACAAATATTACTGGCAGCCATCAGTTTCAAGCTCCTTCAAAGCTGAAAATCTTGCCCAGGGCAACTATACTATAAAGATCATCGATGAAAATGGCTGTAGCGACACAGCAACTGCTACACTCACTAATGGCGGATCTTTGAGTATAAACCTGGGTGCCGACACCGTTATCTGTCCCGGTGAAACTCTATTGCTGGCTCCCGGGCCATTCAAGACCTTTCTTTGGCAGAATAGCAATACCGCACCCACATTTACCGTGAACAAAACAGGTAAGTTTTGGGTGAGGGTTACAGACGACAAGGGTTGCGAGGCTAGCGATACAATCTCAGTAACTGTTAACTGCGACGATATTTATTTCCCTACAGCCTTCACCCCTAACAACGATGGCAGGAACGACTATTTTGGCGCTATCGGCAATACGGCTGCGGCCTCAAACTTCCGCCTGAACGTATACGACCGCTGGGGGAAGTTAGTCTTCAGCACCACCAACGTCGCTGCAAGGTGGAACGGGAACAGGAACGGGCTTTTACTGCCCGGCACCTATATCTATGTTGCCGACTATCTGTTGATTGGCAGGGGTCAAAGGAGGCAGCAGGGTACAATGGTGTTAATCCTATAACGCTGTTTCACTGCCACTGCGGCAATGCCTTGGCACTAAATGACTAAATTGCACAACTTTTTTGAGGTGGTATGATTGAATACAACAGATTTACTTTGAGCAACGGGTTGAGGGTTTTGGTACACGAAGACGCTTCTACACCTATGGCCGTCCTCGACATTCTCTACGACGTGGGTGCAAGGGATGAAAACCCCGGACGTACCGGTTTTGCTCATTTGTTTGAGCACCTCATGTTTGGCGGATCAATCAATATTGAAGATTACGACGAACCTTTACAACGCGCAGGAGGCGAAAACAACGCTTACACTACTAACGACTTAACAAATTATTACTGCCAGCTTCCGGCCGAGAATATTGAAACTGCATTTTGGCTGGAAAGCGACCGTATGCTTTCCCTCGCTTTTAGTCAGAAAAGTCTTGATGTGCAGCGCAAAGTAGTTTGCGAAGAGTTCAAAGAACACTACATCAACAAGCCCTACGGTGATTTATGGCTAAAGATGCGTGATCTTGCCTATACCACACATCCGTATAAATGGATGACCATTGGCAAACAATTGAGCCATATAGAAGAAGCGCAACTGGAGGATGTGAAGCATTTCTTCTTCAAACACTACCGTCCCGTAAATGCTATCATGGTTATTGCCGGAAATGTTAAGACTGAGGAAATGAAAAGCCTTGCCGAAAAATGGTTTGGCGATATTGAACCCGGCGAGAAATATAACCGCCACCTTCCCCAAGAGCCCCCACAAACAGAGAAGCGTGTATTGAAGATGGAAGCTAACGTGCCCGTGGACGCCTTTCTTAAAACATGGCATATGCCTGCAAGGCTCGACAAGGGTTACTATATATGCGACCTCATAACAGATATACTTGGCGGGGGTGGGTCATCGCGGCTGTTTCAAACGCTTGTGAAAGAGAAAAAGCTTTTCAGTAACATAGATTGTTACCATTTTGGAACCATCGATCCAGGCCTCATTGCCATCGATGGTAAGCTGGTAAAAGGCGTAACCATGCAAGCTGCTGAGGAAGCTATAGAAGAAGTGTTAGAGAAGTTGAAGGGCGAGGTTATAACCGAGGCAGAGCTCCAAAAGGTAAAAAACAAAACAGAGAGTACCATGGCTTTCGAAGACATGAGTATAATGAACCGCGCGAACAGTTTAGCTTATTACGAGCTACTGGGTGATGCAGACCTCATCAACCATGAACTCGCGAGGTACCAGGCCATTACCGTAGAAGAAATACACAGGTTCTCAAACGAAATATTCACCGAGGCTAACAGTAACCTGATTCAATACCACAGCAATAATTAGCATGTTAAACAGGAAGAATGCGCCCCATATTCACGACGCTGTAGATTTTTCGCTAACACTACATTCTCCCCAGCATTTCAAGCTCGACAACGGGGTTCCGGTGTATGCTATCAATGCAGGCACACAGGATGTGGTGTCGCTGGAGCTTGTTTTCTACGCGGGCAACTGGTACGAAGATCAAAATGTAATAGCAGCCTCTGCCAACTTTCTCATTAAGAATGGCACTTCCAAGAAAACAGCATACGAAATAAATGAAGACGTCGAGTTTTACGGCGCGCATTTCAACAGGGCTTGTTACAACGAAACAGCAAGCATTAGTTTACATTGCCTCAGCCGTCACCTGGACGACCTCCTGCCACTTATTACCGAGGTAATAACTGACGCAGTGTATCCCCAGGAAGAAATCGATATCTACCGGCAGAACCAAAAGCAGCGTTTAAAGGTTAACCTCAAAAAATGCGACTTTGTAGCCAACCGGCTCATTGACGAGTACTTGTTTGGCATTAACCATCCTTATGGTAAATATTCTAACGAGGCTGACTACGACAAAATAACCCGCGAACAACTGATAGCTTTCTACCAACGCTATTACCTCAACGGTAAGCTTGTAGTATTTGCGGGAGGCAGGCTTCCTGCAAATTTTGAATACCTGCTTAACCAGGCTTTAGGCCACCTGCCTTTCAACAAGCAGGAACAACCCCTTGTAAGTCATCCTATAACCCCGGTAGCGCAGAAGAAGTTTAAAATAATAAACGACAACGAAAGCGTGCAGGGCGCTATTAGGATTGCGAGACCCTTTCCCAACAGGCATCATCCTCACTTTGTTCCGGTGCAGGTACTCAACAATATATTCGGCGGTTTCTTCGGCAGCCGGCTGATGAGTAACATCAGGGAAGATAAGGGCTACACCTATGGCATTCACAGCTACCTGCAGAATCACCTGCAGCAATGTGCATGGATGATATCAACCGAAGCAGGCAGGGATGTTTGCGAAGCCACTATCCGGGAGGTTTACAACGAAATGCAGATCCTCAGGAATGAAGTGGTAGACGAGGAAGAGCTAAACCTCGTGCGCAATTATATGTTGGGAACCATATTGGGCGACCTTGATGGTCCGTTCCAGTTGATTTCACGTTGGAAGAATTACATCTTAAACGGCATAGACGAAAGCTATTTTTATAACACTATCCAAATCATTAAAACCGTAAAGGCTGAGGAACTTAACGAGCTTGCGAAGACTTACTTGAACCCGGATGAATTTTACGAGCTGCTCGTAATATAGACTGTTACAGCTTAAGGTTTGGTTGGGCTATATTGAACCTATCTTTGTTTTAAAGCGATAAAATATTACCATATGAACAAGGCTTTTACTGAAAGATTAGCTAACGAGCTCCAGGAAATAGATAGCGCAGGACTCTTCAAACGCGAGCGTGTAATCAGCAGTCCCCAGGGCGCAGAAATAGAAGTGAACGGAAAGAAAGTGCTGAACTTCTGCGCAAACAATTACCTGGGTTTATCCTCCCATCCTAAAGTGATAGAAGCAGCAAAGAAATACGTTGATAACCGCGGCTACGGAATGAGCAGTGTGCGGTTTATCTGCGGCACACAGGACATTCATAAAGAGCTCGAGCAAAAGATTGCCAACTTCCTTGGCACGGAAGACACCATTCTTTACGTGGCAGCATTCGATGCTAACGGCGGTGTGTTTGAGCCTTTGTTCAACGAGCAGGATGCTATCATCAGCGATGAATTAAACCATGCATCAATCATAGACGGTGTAAGGCTGTGTAAGGCGCAACGCTACCGTTACAAGCACAACGACATGGCCGATCTTGAAGAACAATTGAAGGCAAGCGCAAACTTGCGTAGCCGTGTTATTGTTACAGACGGATCGTTTAGCATGGATGGTACTATCGCTCAACTCGATACCATTTGCGACCTCGCTGACAAGTACGATGCGGTCGTCATGATTGATGAGTCGCATTCATCAGGCTTTTTGGGTAAAACAGGTAGGGGCACACATGAATATCGCAATGTGATGGGAAGGATTGATATCATCACCGGTACCCTTGGTAAAGCGCTGGGTGGTGCATCAGGCGGATTTACTTCAGGCAAAAAAGAAGTGATTGAAATGCTAAGGCAGCGAAGCAGGCCTTACTTGTTTTCTAATACGTTGGCGCCTTCTATTGTAGGGGCATCTATTGCTGTGCTGGACATGCTAAGCGAAACTACCGAGTTGCGCGACAAATTGGAAAGCAACACAAAATATTTCCGCAAGCAAATGACCGATGCAGGCTTTGATATCAAGCCTGGCGAACATCCTATAGTTCCGATTATGCTGTACGACGCAGTGATTGCGCAGCAATTCGCAGCGAAGCTTTTAGACGAGGGCATTTATGTTATCGGGTTTTTCTTCCCGGTTGTACCCAAAGGAAAAGCCAGGATAAGGGTGCAGTTGAGTGCAGCGCACGAGAAGCAACACCTGGATAAAGCCATTGCTGCTTTCACTAAAGTAGGCAAGGAGTTGGGTGTTTTAAAAGAAGCCATGGTATAGGCTGGTAGATAAATACATGCAACCCGCCGGGGTCGCCATAAAAATAAGAGGGTGGCTATACAGCCACCCTTTCTTTTTTCTCATGTGCTAATCAAACCAAATATAAGCCATTTCTCTATTAATCGTGTATTATCATCAAAGGAAGATGGCTATGAAATGCCAGCTTTTTGGTATGCCTCGTTCTGAACATACTTTCAAACCAGCCATGTCGTTTAGGGATAGTAATGATAAGGTCTGCATTTGCCTGGTGGGCAAACTGGTTAATTCCCTCTATAATATTATCGTTTTCCACGAAATGGTATTCAGGACTGCAGGATGCAAGCAAACTATCCAGCACCTGTTTTTGCGCAGGCAGGTTTTCATTGTGCTTCTTTTCCACGTGCAATACCATCAGCCTTGCACCTGTTTCGTTCAGTACGCGTTTGATGGGATTCACAGGGGTGGTTTGTTCCACTTTTTTAAAGTCACAGGCAAATACAATGTTCCTGATCGGTTCAAACTTGCAGTCAGAAGGCACGATGATAACGGGCACCGTTGTATTGTCAGCTACACTGATGGTGTTGCTGCCAATCAATACCTCCTCTACCTTACTCTTTCCTGTAATACCCATGATGATAACATCCGCACCTACACGTTCGCATATTTCGTCAATGTTTTCTGCAAGCACATTGAATTCGCTCAGTGTTTCTATCGTTAAACCCGTTGTATTGTTATCGCCTAATTGTTGTTTGAAATTATTCAATCCTTCCTCACTCGAAGCTTTCAGATCTTCAATGTCAAGCAACTGTATAGTGGGCATCGCCGGATCTACATTCACCGGGGTTTGGTAGGCATTATAAAGCACCAGACGTGAAGCGCCAACCTGGCTTGCAAAGCCCATGGCATAACTTGCTGCGTTTTTAGCGGCAACAGAAAAATCGGTTGGGAGCAAGATGGTCTTCATGTAAGGTTATTTGTATAAAGTTAGGTAAGTGAAAGGATATGCGGTTAACGCTAATGAATGTTTTCAATAATCCCCGCGATTCCTTGCCCTCCACCCACACAAGCTGTTACCATCCCGTATTTCTTTTGCAGGCGCTTCATGTCGTGTAGTATTTGAACGGTTAGTTTACAGCCTGTGCAGCCTAGCGGATGCCCTAATGCAATAGCGCCGCCATTGATGTTAACCGTATCAGGATTTAGTCCCGCTTCTCTTATCACTGCAATGGCTTGCGATGCGAAAGCTTCATTCAGTTCTACCAGGTCTATTTGGCTCAGGCTCATGTTAGCCTGTTTCAACACTTTGGGAATAGCTTCCACCGGTCCAATACCCATTACGCGGGGATGAACGCCTGCACTTACACAATTTACCAGCCGGCCTATCGGCTTAAGGCCAAGCTCATTAATCATTCTCTCACTCATAACAATTACGAACGCCGCACCGTCACTTGTTTGAGAAGAGTTGCCTGCTGTTACACAACCATTGGCTGCAAACGCAGGTTTTAGTTTAGTTAGTGCTTCCAGGGTTGTGTCACGGCGTGCTCCTTCATCGGTATCCACCACGTATTGCTTAGTCTTCCTCTTACCCTTTTCATCTATGTAAACCTGCTCTACATTCACCGGTAAGATGCCTGGCTTAAAGTATCCCTCTTCAATTGCCTTAATGGCTTTTTGATGCGAAGCAAACGAAAACGCATCCTGCTCCTCACGGCTTACCTTGTATTCTTTGGCAACTGCTTCGGCGGTAAGTCCCATGCTCAGGTAATAGTCTGGCTCATCAGATGCAATGGAATAAGCCGGCACCGTTTTCCAGCCCGCCGTAGGCACCATACTCATGCTTTCTACACCACCGGCAATAATACATTCGGCCATGCCCATTCTTATTTTCGCCGTAGCCATCGCTATGCTTTCCAGGCCACTCGCACAATACCGGTTAATAGTTACACCGGGCACTTTGTAATCCAACGCACGTGCCGCTATTATCCGCGCCACCTGTAAGCCTTGTTCTGCTTCAGGAACTGCATTGCCTACAATCACGTCATCTACTCTTGTAGCATCCAGGTTGGGAACAGACGCCATCAATCCCTTGATGACGTCAATAGCAAGATCATCGGGGCGAACAAAACGGAGACCTCCACGCTTGGCTTTTGTTACTGCGGTTCTAAAGCCGGCTACTATGTATGCTTCTTGCATTAGTATGATTTAATATTTTCAAATATAGCAATCACGCGCGCTATTTGAATTCGCGTGACTGGTAGAGAGGGGAGAAGCTACAGTTTAAGGCGATGCAATAGAGGCATATAGCTGCACCTTAACACCTATACAGTTTCGCCACGCATTCTTTTCTTGCTCGTTCAATAGGCTGTCTTCGTGTTCCCGGTACTCTCTACCTGCTCTTTCAGGCATCCTTCCCCGATGAATCAAGCATGCTTAGCTTACCCCTAAAGCATTGCTCCAGCAGCATTTCCAGTGGATATTCCGGAGGTATTCCGTCCATATTCCGTTCCTATTCCATCTCAACATATGGATTTCCCTCTCAAAACAGGCTTAGAACCCTTAAAAACAGTGCAATCTCGCCTTCCATTTTTCTATGACTTTTATCAGTTTTCATTAATACCCCTCCCCTACCCTTTTCCAGCCTAAACCTTCGCAAAAAAATAGCCGTTTGCCGGGTGTTAAAGATGATGCACGATCCCTCTCAAAAGCCCCGTGAATAAAGCTTACTGTTTGAGTGGAATATTTTTTGTGCGATGGAAGCACACAAAAAGCTCTCACTATGAAAAAGATCATCATGTTGTTAACTGCTGTTGTCTTTATAGCCGGCAGTAGTTACGCTCAATCGACAAAAACCAAGACCGGTGGCGAAAAGATCAAAGTATCCGAAGACAAGGTGAAGATTAAGGATGCCCAAGGCAACAAGACCAAGATCAAAGCTCCTGCTCCGGTTATCAAAAGCTTTACCACCGACTACCCTGAGATTTCCGGTGTAAACTGGAGTACGGAGAAAGGTAACTGGACCGCCACGTACAAGCAGGACGAAATGGAAATGAGTACTACCTACCGGGCTAACGGTACAAGGGTAAACTCCAGGACATTGTATCCAAACGACCACTTACCAGACGTTATCGTTACCTGGCAGCAAAACACGCCTGCATTCAAAGTAGGTAAGGTGTATAAAATAAGCACCCCCGACCAGCCAGACGTGTACGAGGTAATTAGCAGCGACGGTAAGAGCACCTATATAGATGCTGACGGCAGGGAAACTAACTACAAGCCGGCGCAATAAGCATTGTATAATTTACTAAATGTATCCGGGGCTCACCGCCCCGGATTTTTTTATGTAACGCGTAGTCAACAACGGTCAACCTATTTCAGGCCAGCCACCGGATGATGCCTGTTTTTGGTTGACCGTTTATTTCATAGCCGGCTTACCCATTTCAACAAGCATCACAACGAAAAACAAAAGCTGTAGGGGTGTCTGCCTTTTGTTTGTTCCTTTGCACGTATGTATTCCTTATTACGTGATGTTTTCTTCTTGTTCCCCCCTGAAGATGTTCATGAGTTCTCTATGCACAGTATGCGTAGGGCCTACAAAGTGGGCTTTATCAGGAATGTCCTTACAAAAAAATTTGGCTGTGGTAAATACGCGCTGCCTGTAGCTGCTTTCGGGTTGAATTTTAGGCATCCTGTAGGCTTAGGTGCAGGCTTCGATAAGAACGCTCAGTTCCTAAACGAACTTGCCATGCTAGGTTTTAGTCACGTCGAGATTGGTACCGTTACGCCAAAGCCGCAACCGGGCAACGATAAACCTCGGGTGTTTAGGTTGCCCCAGGATAAAGCCCTCATCAACCGGATGGGCTTTAACAACAATGGTGCAAATGCAATAAGAGGGCGGCTGGAGAACTGGAGAACCGGCAGGAGCGATGTTGCCGCCAGTTTAATCGTAGGCGGAAATATCGGAAAGAACAAGGTTACGGATAACGAAGATGCATGGAAGGATTACGAACGTTGCTTCAGGGAACTGCACGAAGTGGTGGATTATTTCACCGTCAATGTCAGTAGCCCCAACACCCCAGGCCTTCGGGCATTACAGGATAAAGACGCCCTTTACAAAATACTTTCTAACCTACAGGAAGTCAACAAGGGGAGGAATATTCCTAAACCCCTTTTACTGAAAATAGCCCCCGACCTGGGCGTGGAACAATTGGACGATATCGTTGCGCTTGCGTTCCAGGTAAAGCTGGATGGTCTCGTCATCAGCAATACCACCCTTTCCCGAGAAGGATTAAAAACTACCGATAGTAAGGTAGTGAACGAAACCGGCGGTTTGAGCGGAGCGCCATTGTTACAACGAAGCAATGAGGTGTTGCGCTATATCAGCAGCAAGACCGAGGGGCGCATTCCCTTAATCGCAAGCGGTGGCATTAACACAGGCGAGCAGGCAGCTGCTAAATTGAAGCTCGGGGCATCGTTGGTGCAGGTGTGGACAGGATTTATTTATGAAGGACCCGCTATTGCAACCCGGATTTGCAGCTACCTGCAAACCACTGCTAAGGGATAAATCCACGCTCCTCCTTTTTTGTTGAAGGGCTCTTCTTCTTTTGGGGCCGTAGTCATATTCACAATATGCTGGCATTGGATAGCGGTTTCTTCTTTAGTTTTGAAGCTTATGTGGATAATAGCCAAAAAAGAATGGCAGCAGTTCTTTAGTTCGCTAACCGGGTACCTTGCAATCATGTTATTCCTGTTGATAACAGGCTTGCTTCTTTTCGTATTTCCTGCTTACAACATACTGGATTATGGATACGCCACCTTAGATACGTTCTTCAGGATTGCTCCTTTTTTGTTGTTGTTTTTAGTACCCACAGTCACCATGCGGTCACTGGCAGATGAATATAAGGCTGGCACTTTCGAAACCATGAAGACCCTGCCGTTTACTGACAGTGCAATTGCCTGGGGTACGTTCTTAGGAAGCTACCTTGTGATTCTTGTAGCACTTATTCCCACGCTTATTTATGTTTTTTCTATACAGCAGCTAAGTGCCGCCGAAGGCATTGATACAGGGGCTACTGCAGGTAGTTATATCGGTTTGTTTTTACTAGCTGCAGTATTTACCGCCGTGGGTGTGTGTTGCAGCAGCTTTACAGCTAACACCGTAATTGCTTTTCTTACCGCCGCTTTTGCCTGCTTCATCTTGTACATGGGCTTCTCAGCATTGAGCCAGCTCCCTGTGTTTGTCGCCGGCCTTGACTATTACATAGAAATGCTTGGTATAAGCTTCCATTACAATAGTATCAGCAGGGGTGTTCTCCACCTGAGAGACCTGTTGTATTTTATTGCCCTCACCTGGTTGATGATACTGATTGTTCAACGAAACACCAGGAGGTATTAAGATGAAACGAATCAATCGCCTGTTCCAGGGAAAGTACTGGTACCTCGTTGCTCTTCTTGCCCTTGTAGCCATCGCCTTTATAAGCTCCCTGTTCAATTATCGCATCGACCTTACTAAAGAAAAGCGCTTTAGCCTAAGCAGCTCCACCGAACAGCTTTTGCAAAACCTGGATACCCCCTTTACGGTAACAGTTTTACTGGATGGGGAACTTCCTGCTGACTATAAAAAACTGCGCAATGCCACTGCTGATCTTTTGAATGAGTTTAGGGACCGCAGTAACAACTTCGTAAAGGTTAAGTTCGAAAAGCCCGGCGAGGGGCTGGACGATTCCTTACGGTATTATCTGTACGACAGCCTTTCCAGGATGGGCGTTGTGTTTGAACAAGGTCCTCAAACCAAGGAAGGGCAAGACACTTACATCATACCTTCGGCAATAGTAGAATACCCAAACCGCAGACCTTTTGTTCTTGACCTGAGAAGTAGCCGCAAAGTCTTCAAACAATATGATGTTATCAACGAGCTGCCTGAAGAAGACAAGGAAGCAAGCATTAATTCCGCAGAGGCACTGCTTGAGTTTAAGTTTGCCAATGCCATAGATAAGCTTTCACGTAAAACAGTACCAACCATAGCCTATGTAGTTGGCAATGGACAGCCTATAGATCGTACCGTAAATGACCTCGGCGAAAGTCTGAGAAACGACTACAGGCTTGCTGTATTTGATTTAAAGCAAGGTTACCCAGATGCCGACATCATCAACGCATTGGTAATTGTAAAACCCACACAACCTTTTACTGACGACGATAAACTCAAGCTGGATCAATTCATCATGAACGGCGGACACGTTCTTTGGTTTGTCGATAAGCTGTACGCAGAACTTGATAGCCTTATGCGCAGCCGCGCAGACTTTGTTGCCTTTGATCGTAACCTCAACCTCGATGACCTGTTGTTTAAATATGGAGTAAGAATAAACGGCGACCTTGTGCAGGACCTTAACTGCGCCAAGATCCCAATCGTTATAGGGTACCAACC
>JAEZDR010000165.1 GCA_023433265.1 Bacteroidota bacterium
TATTTGGATTTTGTCACAGAATCTGCGGAGAAGGAAGGGAAAAACAATAAGATCATATAAAGATACTTATGACAGAGCAAACAAATTTCAGCACAGAAAACCGACAACAGGTAATCCAGAAGGTACAAGACCGGTTACAAAAAAGTGAGTGATATGCATCAAGACGAACTTATAGCCTATCTAAACGGCGAATTGAACTATGACGATTGGGAACCATGTTTAGCGGAAGAACTTCAAACGTATGAAGACAGGTTAAAACTGCTAGGTAGCTCAATTGGTATTAAGTACGATGGGGACAGGCTGAAAATTCAAATCGGGCGAAAGGAAGTTGATAAGTTATATCAAGACTTCAAAAACGGCACAATACATAGGTATTTCTTGGGATATTTATCTGAAGCTTTGTTGTTATCGGAAAATACAGTTTTTGAAAATGAATCTCTTAGGGATGTTTTTGAAGAATTGGCGGAGATTGTGGAAACTAATCATCCCGCTAGTGAGATTCTTGAGTTGCTGTGCAAAAATCAGGGGTAGAATTGCAGCCATTTATTTGGCACCTGCTGCAGCGAAGGCGAGGAATGTTGGCTCGAATATCTCCTTTGTCCGCAGAGGTGTGTCACGAATGAAAAGAGTTGATAAGTTCTTTTTAATTCTGAATTAAAGATGATAGGAGTCAGCTCATCAAAAGGCAGGGCTGGCGGGACTTTGCGGAGACTGAAGCATGTTGTGGACGGATCATTAATAGGAGTCGCAGTTTAAGAGCCTAGTAATTTATAAATTATATCTAACCAAAGCTGTGATTATGAGCAGTAGAATAAGGTGTATTATCTGGCTGTTGTTGGGGTTGAGTATAGTTGGTGTTGTGGAGGGACAGTTTTGGAGTCCATATCATAAGGTTGGGACTGTTGATAATGATTACGTATTTGATGATACAGAGACACCGTCTACGCTAACTGATATATATGAACCTGTGTTGGGGGTGGTTACTGGTCTAACTTATCAGTGGGAGAAGAGCGACAGGCCGCTTGATGGTTTTGTAGCCATTGCGGGCGCTACGGGTGAAGACTAAGTGTTTACGGGGCCTTTGACACAGACTGCTTACTTCCGGCGTAAGGTGACAGATGCTTCGCTGAACGAGTTGTATTCAAATGTGGTGAGGATAGAGATTGTTAGTGTGAAACGGGAGAACCGGACTTACGTTCGGGAGCATTCTTTTCTTAAAGCGAATGCGACGTCTTCTTACCCTCATCTTTTGGCTGCATTGGATAACGTAAGTATAGGGGATAAGTTAGAGAGTACTACTTATGGTGACGGGCTGGGCAGAGCTGTACAAAGTGTGAGCCGGGAGACGGCGCCTCCTGTGGGCGGAGCAGGTTCGCAATGGGGGGATCAGGTTCAGTTTTCGTTTTATGATGCATATGGGCGGCAAACCAGGGAATATTTGCCTTATGCCAGCACGACCACCATCGGCAAAAAGAAAGAGACAGCACAAATCGAGAATTGATCTTAAGAATGAAGCAGAAGAGGACGGTGAAGAGGCTAATGTGGTTATAACGCAGCATATTCGAAGAAACGCTGTGAAGCAGGTTGATTGAGGTATCAACTCTTTATACTTTGTGTTTAGGTTGCTTGTTTCCTAATGCTTTATCTGCTGGAGAGCGGCGACTAATGAGTAACTTTTTATAACTGGATGAAAAACAAACCCAGATTGTAGGTTGATATTAGCTTAAAACACATTGTCTATTGCTGTATCCCTGTGCAACAGCCTGATGTATTTGCTAGCCTTGCGTGCCAGTTTGTACAGGGCATAGCCGGCCAATGCACCCGCTACATTTAGCAGGATATCGTCCACATCCACATGCCTGAAGTAGGCTATTTGTCTTTGGCTGTATTGCGTAAGTTCTAAGGTAGCGGAAAATACAAACGCCCATAAAACTACCTGCCGCTTGCGCATTTTGTAAAGCAACGTTGCAAAGGCACCAAAGGGTACAAACATGATGATGTTACCTAACAGGTTTTGAAAATACATGCGGATGCCAAATGGGGTTCCGTACCTAATCATCTCCCAAAACTGTTGGTAGCTTTCAACCACCGGTATGATGTTTACCTGTCCATAGGTTGCCCCGAGGTTGAAGCGCGCGCTGGGTATCATCGTTAAGGTAGCTACCGCAGAGAGGTAGGCAATAAAGAGAATGGTAAATACAGAAGACTGTGTAGGTTTCAGGCTCATTCCCTTTGCCTGTTTAAGGGCTGCGTGTCCTAAACAACTCAATATAAATACGCCGGCAAAATGCACTAACAGTTCTATCTTCTCACTCATCTTCAAACAGTTGATACCCTCAGAGTTTGCTGACCAAAGCAGAAACCCTTGCTGGATACATCCTTAATAATCAGCCCTAACACTAAAACCGTGCTATTTAAGGATAACGTTGTTCAAATACTTGCTAAAAATGCTGAGCGCTTCAAGCCTGGCGCTTTCGGAAGGTGCGTGTACATCGGCTAAATGGTATTGCAAACGCATGGCCTCCCATTTGTGCTGGCCCAGTTGGTGGAATGGGATAATCTCCACCCGTTCAACGTGTTTGTAATGGCTAAAGTGTTTTGCCCAGGCTTCAAGGTGGTCATGCTGATCGGTCCAGCCGGGCAACAATACGTAGCGTAGCCAGACAGGCTTGCCGATAGATTCACAGTATTCCGCCAGTTCAAGCGTGCTTTTGTTGCTCACGCCCGTAAGCTTATGGTGCAGGGTGTCGTCAATATGCTTTACGTCCAAAAGGACGAGGTCTGTTACCTCCAGCAAACGTTTTACTTCATCGTTTACCAGCCTGCCATTGGTGTCGATGCAGGTATGAATCTTTTCTTTTTTGAGTTGGGTAAACAGGTGCAACAGTTTGGTACGTTGCAGCAATGGCTCGCCCCCTGATACCGTTACACCCCCTGTTTTGCCAAAATAAGGGCGTTGCTTAATGGCGCGCTCAACCAGCTCTTTTATCTCAACCAAAGTTCCTGCTCTCACATCGATTGTATCAGGGTTTTGGCAGTACACGCACCTGAACTGGCAACCCTGCGCAAAGACCACCATCCGCACGCCGGGGCCGTCATGGGTACCAAACGTTTCAAGGGAGTGTATGCGCAGATGCTCCGGGTCGTCTATGTTTAATTTGGCAGCTTCAATATCTTGTAAAGGCAGGTACAATCAATGTTGTTTACCATAAACAATGGGCAACAAAGATCATGCTGCCCATTGATATGTTTTTTATGACAGCACTAAATATTCTCGTGGAAGGTTCTTGCTATTACTTCCAGTTGATGGGCTCTCGATAATCTTGTGAAGTTTACCGCATAGCCTGAAACACGTATGGTAAGCTGTGGGTAGTTTTCAGGATGCTCGTAGGCGTCCATTAAAGTTTCCCTGCTAAACACATTCACGTTAAGGTGGTGGGCGCCTTGTGTAAAGTATCCATCCATTGTTGTTACGAGGTTAGCTACCTGCTCCTCTCTTGTGTCGCCCAACGATTTTGGTACCACGGAGAAGGTATTGGAAATACCGTCTTCCGCGTCGCGGTAGTCAAGCTTGGCAACAGAGTTAAGCGAAGCAATGGCGCCACTGCAATCGCGGCCATGCATAGGGTTGGCACCCGGTGCAAATGACTCACCTGCTTTTCTGCCATCAGGAGTAGCTCCTGTATTAGTGCCATACATCACGTTTGATGTAATGGTGAGCAATGACAGGGTAGGTGTGGAGTTCTTATAAGTCTTGTGCTTTCTCAGTTCGTTAATGAAGTAGCTCGTAACCTCAACAGCAATGTCGTCCACCCTGTTATCATCATTACCAAACTTTGGAAAATCACCTTCTATTTTAAAGTCAACGGTTAAGCCTTTTTCATTCCTTATTGGAGTAACCTTTGCATACCGGATAGCCGACAATGAATCTGCTATGATAGAAATACCGGCTGCTCCGTAAGCAATGTCAATCCTTGGGTCGGAATCAATCAATGCCATTTGTGCACGCTCGTAATAATACTTGTCGTGCATGTAATGGATGATGAACATTGATTTTGCATACACCCTTGCAAGGTCGGCGAGCGATATTTTAAAGAGGTCCCATACTGTTTCATATTGCAGGGGTCCTTCAGGCAGCTCAGGAATATTGTTAATGATTTGTTTGCCATCTATTTCTTCACGACCGGCATTCAGCGCAATCAACAAAGCTTTAGGAAGGTTCGCCCTTGCACCAAAGTGCTGGATGCTTTTTCCAATTTCCTGGTACGATACACAGCAGGCAATACCGTAGTCGTCGCTTCCCCTGCAACTGCGCATCAGGTCGTCGTTTTCGTATTGGATGGAGGATGTGTCGATGGAAACCTGCGCACAGAACTTCTTGAAGTTTTCAGGAAGCTGAGGGCTCCAGAGTACTGTAAGGTTCGGTTCGGGCGAAGGGCCAAGGTTGTAGAGCGTTTGAAGGAAGCGGAAAGATGTTTTGGTAACCTTTGTCCGGCCGCCATTCATCATGCCGCCTATTGATTCCGTAACCCATGTAGGGTCGCCGCCGAAAATGTCGTCGTAGGATGCAGGGCGCAGGTGCCGCACCATTCGAAGTTTGATAACCAATTGATCTATCAATTCCTGAGCTTCCTCTTCACTTATAAGACCTTCTTCAATGTCTCTTTCAATATAGATGTCAAGAAAGGATGAAACATTACCCAGCGACATAGCAGCGCCATCCTGTTCCTTGATGGCTCCCAGGTAAGCAAAATAAAGCCACTGAACAGCTTCTCTTGCAGTGGTAGCGGGTTTTGATATGTCGAATCCATAACCGGCAGCCATCATAGCAAGATCTTTCAGGGCGGCCACCTGTGCATGAATCTCTTCGCGCAGGCGCACTTTATGCTCAGTCATCTCACCATCAATATTGTCAAAGTCTGCAAGTTTTTCATCTACCAGGATGTCTGTTCCATAGAGTGCCAGCCTCCTGTAGTCGCCAATGATGCGGCCTCTTGCATAGTTATCAGGCAGGCCTGTCAGCACATGTTTGGAGCGATAGTTCCTTATCTCTGCGTCGTAGGCTGCAAATACGGCTTCGTTATGGTTTTTAGCATAGTTGAATATCTCAACCACCTTGTCGCTTACCTGCAAACCTCTTTCCTTTACCGCTGACTCTACCAGCTTAATACCGCCGAAAGGTTTCATTGCCCTTTTCAGCAATTGATCGGTTTGTAAACCAACGATCAACTCATCATCTTCCTTTATATAACCGGGCCTGAACGAGGTGATGGATGAAATGGTTTCTGTATCTATGGCAAGGCAACCGTTGTTTTCTCTTTCCTGTTGAAGGGCAAGTTTGCATTGTTCCCAAACCCGCATTGTTCTATCAGTGGGTGAACACAAAAAAGATGCATCGCCTGTGTAAGGACGGATATTTTTCGTTACAAAATCCAGTACATTGATCGAGCTATTCCAGAGTCCTTTCTTAAACGGAACTGATTGCACATTCGTTTCCATGGTTAATTACCTGTTTGTTCAATTGCAAAGCTCCCAAATCGTGTTATTCAAGCTGCTGAGTTCTATCATGTACAGACATGAGAAAAAGAAGACAAACGATGTTAAACCAGCGGAGAAAATAGGTGGGGACTCGAATTGTTACACTGCCTTAACTACCTTCTCTTTGCGCAGTAGCATAAATAGCGTAGCAATGCCCCAAAGTGTTATTAAAAAGCCCGTGTAGTTTACAATCTGTGGGTTTGTGAAGTCGGTTGTAAAAGCAAGATCTATGGTAGTATGAAATACAGCACAGACCAGGATGCTTCTGCCGCTGTTGTTGTAGAGCCAGGTAAGTAAAATGCTTCCCGTTAACAGGCTGAAGAACCAGCCGGTTATGGCGCCAGGGCCCATATCGATGTAGCCGGGCCTGTAGAAGAATAGCGGGAGGTGCCACAATGCCCAAAAAACAGTAAGCACAATAGATGCAAGCAAGGGATGCATCTTTTCCTGTAGCCTTGGTAGTGCAAAGCCCCGCCATCCTGTTTCTTCGCCGAAGCCGAAGAAGAAAAGGTTATAGCAAAAGAATACGACGATGTTAATGCCGGGAAACTCCTTCGTGGTAAGGAAGCCCGTCCAGTTTACCGGGGTTCCGGAGTTGAGGGAGTAAACGAGTGAAGCTATCATTGCTATCAGCAGCGGACTTGCCAGCGCAACTAAAACAAACAAAGGTTTAATACGGGTGCATTGTTTCCATAAAGCCGAAAGGCCTTCTTTACCCCTGTAATAGCCGGTGAGGATAATTGCTGCCAGCAAAGGACCCAGCGTTCCTATACCGTGGTTGAGTGGAATGTCTGGAAGGCTCAGCCCTAATGTGCTGCCATACAAAGGCAGCCAAAGGATCCAGCTTAGCAAATAAGCAATGATGAAGAAAGCGACCAGTTGTTTCACGGTATAATGATTAACCTATACTTAAACGGCATATGCTTGCAGTGAGCATGTCGATAGCTTTGTTGATGTTTGCCCTGGCTTGCTTTGTAATACTTTCTCCGAGGCTGAAGTCTTCGCCGCGGACAGCGCAAACATATAGCTTCAGCCGCCTGCCATACACTTTCTCAAAAAGGGCTGCTATACTGGCGGCGTCCATGGCGTGAGAAGATGCAGTGCCTGCGATGCCGGGGTTAACAGCAAAGAAATTCACTTCTTTGCCTTCAACGGCTGCATCAACGATAATTACGTATTCGTGCTGGCTGAACTCCTCAAGCAATTCGGTGTGCAACTGGTGAACATGCAGGTAGCTTACGTTGGGCAGTTGCAGTCCGTCCATTTCTTCACAAACAATTGAACCGATGGCATCATCCGATCGTATGATGTTGCCCACACCCACAATAAGACATTTCGGTGGCTTGCTGTTATGTACGGAATAATTTAGCATATACGCGGAAGTTGTTCGCCTGCCAGGTAGTTGATGGTCCTTCTTCCGCCGCTACGGCTTTTCATGATCACCTTACCGGGATAGTCGCTGGTTACCTCCCCGATGATGGCTGCGTTATGGCCATTGCCATCGTGGTGGAGCATGCTAACAAAAGCATCCGCCACAGCACCTCTTACAATTGCGATGAAGATGCCTTCGTTGGCTACGTAAAGTGGATCGAGGCCCAGCATTTCGCAGGCACCTTCTACCTGTTCGTCAATGGGCAGGCAATGTTGATCTAAACAGAAGCCGAGGTGGGTTTGCTCTGCTATTTCGTTTAACACAGATGCCACGCCGCCTCTTGTGGGGTCGCGCATAAAACGGATACAAGTACCAAACTCATCTACCAGCTTCATCACGGTATGATTGAGGTTCGTGCTGTCCGTGGCTATGTTGCTTTCAAACTCTAAGCCGTTGCGTACGCTCATAATGGCAATGCCATGCGTGGCAATGTTGCCGGAGATAATAATCTTATCCCCCGGTTCAATCCTGCTATGGTGGATGGCTGCACCTGGATATACGATGCCAATGCCGGAAGTATTGATGAAGATCTTATCAGCCTTTCCTTTGTCAACTACTTTTGTGTCGCCGGTTACGATCTGCACTTTTGCTCTTATCGCTGCAGCCCTTATGCTGTTAAGTATCTCCCTGAACTCGCTGAGAGGAAGGCCCTCTTCCAATATAAAAGAAAGGGAGAGGTATTTTGCGTTAGCCCCACACATGGCGAGGTCGTTCACGGTGCCATTCACCGCAAGGTCGCCGATGTTGCCGCCAGGAAAGAAAACGGGTGTAACCACGTAGCTGTCTGTGCTAAATGCAAGCGGGTGGTGCTCTTCAATATAAGCGCCATCATGCTGTTGATTTAGTTGCTCGTTGCCAAGCACATCGAATACGCAGCTCTGCAAAAGTTTATGGGTTAGCAAACCACCTGCGCCATGCGCCATGGTGATTACTTCTGTATCGGTAACGGGGAGGGGGCATACTAAGTTCATAAAACTTCTTCTTTCAGGTTTGCAAATGAGTAATGGTAATAGGCAGCACAGGCTCCTTCGCTGCTTACCATTGGGGCTCCAAGCGGATGTTCCGGAACGCACTTCTTACCAAAATTGGAGCAGTTGAAGGGCTTCTTCAATCCCTTCATAATATCGCCGCTGATGCATTCCCTGTTTTCTTCAGCCTGCGGAAGATTAAGGTTGAATTTAATGCGGGCGTTATAGTTTATATAGGCTTCATTAACCTCGTAACCGCTGTTGGGTATGTTGCCAATGCCCCGCCAGGTACGATCGCTCACAGCAAACACTTCGTTGATGGTTTGCCTTGCTATCCTGTTTCCGTGGCGTTGCACCGCACGGGTATATTGATTTTCCAGTTTGTAAACACCTTGTTCCAGTTGCTCTATAGCCATCAGGATGCCCTGCAGGAGGTCAACGGGTTCAAAGCCTGTTACTACGATGGGTATTTTATATTGTTCTACCAGTGGGCCATATTCATCCATACCCATTATGCTGCATACATGGCCTGCAGCAAGGAAACCATCAATTACATTATCAGGGTCATCCATCAATGCACGGATGGCAGGAGGTACCAGCACATGCGAGGTGAGGATGGAATAGTTTTTCACGCCAGCCTTAGCAGCATGGATCACGCTGAGTGCATTTGCCGGGGCTGTGGTTTCAAAACCAACAGCAAAGAACACCACTTCTTTATCGGGATGCCTGCCGGCCAGTTCAACTGCTTCAAGCGGGGAGTAAAGGATGCGTACATCGGCACCTTCTGCTTTAGCCTGCAGCAGGCTTTTTCCTGAGCCCGGTACACGAAGCATATCGCCAAAGGAGCAAAGGATAACGTTGGGGAGCATAGCCAGGTGTACTGCTTCATCTATTACACTAACGCCCGTAACACATACAGGACAGCCGGGACCATGTACCATGGTAATGTTTGCCGGCAGCATTTCAAGGATGCCATTCTTTACAAGTCCGTGTGTTTGCCCGCCGCATATTTCCATCAGGGTCCATGGCCTTGTTGTAATGCGATGCAGCTCTTTCAGGTAGGCTTCTACAAGCTCGGGGTCTCTATATTCGGATAGGTATTTCATGATGGTACGCCTGCAAGGGCTTCTGATTGTTCAAGTTCATCTGCTTCGCCCATTTGTTTCAGGTAGTCGAACACAAGCTTTGCTTCCTCTTCATCCACTTTACTGATGGCAACACCCACGTGAACGAGAACGTAGTCGCCCACTGTAGCATCCGGCACCATACAAAGATTTATTTGTTTAACGATGCCATTGAACGACACGCGGCCGTTTCTTAAGGTTTCGTCCACCTGTTCGTCAACCGAAAGGATTTTACCTGGGATAGCTAGACACATGTTGTTTGTTTACTGGTGTTATAAATACTGTCTGCTGCATGCTCTGCCAGGTAGTTGGCAATCTGCCCAAAGCCGATGCATTCATCGTTAGGGCTCAGGTGCCGGTGGAAATACAATTTAAATTGTTTGCCCATCAACTGCTCTATGAGATCGATAAGCAGGGCATTCTGGAATACACCACCGCTAAATGCTACCTGTTTTATGTTGAGCGTAATTGCCGTCTCCCTGATGCAGTTGGCAAGGGATGCAAATACCTTGAAGGCTATCCTGCAATTAGGGATCCTCCTGCGTTTACATTCCAATACACCGGCAATCATAGGCCTCCAGTCGAGGATGCCATCCACCAATGGAATTTCATAGAAGCTCAGGTGGCGGTCGTTCGCTGTATTGGCCAACGTCTCCAGCCGCATAGCAGCTTCCCCTTCGTAGTTATTTACGTGGCTTATCTCCAGTAAGGAAGCTATTCCATCCAGTATCCTACCCATGCTGGAAGTGAGCAGTTCATGCGGTTGATGAATGAGCTTATACAGGAAGCCTGCTTCCACTTGGTTGAAGGGTTTAAGCAAACGCTGGTGCATGTCCTCATCATCGTGCAACAGGGATAGGGCAGAAAGTCTTGGCTCTTTGCTCATTCGGTCGCCCATGAGGTGAGGGAAGTAGTTGAAGTGGGCGATTCTTGCAATGGCATTATGCTCGTAGCGGAAGAACTCACCTCCCCAGACCTGTCCGTCATCACCATAACCCGTACCGTCCCATACCACACCTAGCACGGGTTCTTGCGTGCCCAGCAATTCATTCTCGGCAAGAACGGCTGCAAAATGTGCTTTATGATGCTGTATCTCCGTTACAGGGATGGTATTCTTTCCTGCTTCTTCTTTACCGAAGGCGGAAGAATAGTAGTTGGGATGTTTATCCACCAGTATATGTTCAGGTTTAAAGTGTAAAAGTGATGCGAGATGTTCCGCTGTTGCCTTATAGCTAAGCTGTGACTCAAAGTTGCCCTGGTCGCCAAGAAACTGGCTGATATACAGGTATTTCCTGTCATGAAGGGCAAAGCTGGCTTTCATATCAGCCCCGGCAGCGAATAAAGAGGTAGCAGACACAAAAGGATTAGGAAAATAATTAGGTGCGAGACCTCTGGATCTTCTCAGGATGATTTGCTGCTGCATCACTTGCGTAAACTGGATGACGCTATCGTCCTGCGGAGCTACGATATCCCTGTCGAAGGTTACTACGAAATCAGCAAATGCGGTGAGCATGCTTACCGCATCATCATCTTTATAAATGATGGGTGAACCATGCAGGTTAGCGCTTGTGGCTATCAATGGTTTCCTGATCTGTTCGGCTATTACCTGTAGCATACCTGTATAGGGCAGCATGACACCCAGCTTACCGAGGTTGGGCGCAACCAGTTCTTTGCAGATGCCTGAACCTTTTTCATCTTCTTTGAAAGTACAAAGCACAATAGGAGCGGCCTTGCTTTCCAGCGCAGCTTTTTCTTTCCGGGTGAGGATTACATCCCTTTCCGCTAATTGTGCCGAACCATATAAAACAGCAAAGGGTTTGGTTGGTCGTTGTTTGCGGTTGCGCAGCAGGTTGATGGCTTCAGCATTTGTGGCATCGCACAATAACAGGTAGCCGCCCACACCTTTCACGGCTATTATATGCCCGTTGTCGAGGGCAAGATTTACGGTTGTGAAGATTGTTTCCCGTTCGCTGCTGAGTTCCTTTCCTTTGCTGGAATAAAGATGCATGGCGAGCGAACATTCAGGACAAGTGTTCGTTTGACTGTAATGCCTGCGATCGCTTAGGTTATGATACTCCTTTTTGCAAAGGCTGCACATCTCCATGTCTTCCATCGTTGTGTTGCACCTGTCGTAAGGCAATTGTTTTACGATGGAATAACGCGGGCCGCAATGCAGGCAGGTGGTGAAGGGGTACCGGTAGCGGTGGTTATTGATATCTGCTATTTCCTTCCTGCAAACCTCGCAGGTTGCAATGTCTGGCGTAAGCAAGAGGTCTGGCTTGCCGCCGGCCTTGCTTTCGATGATGGAAAATCCTGAATAGAAAGCAGGTTTGGCAGGCTGCATCTGGTGGTAAGTTATCACCGCATTTTTTGGCGACTGGTCGACCACTGATTTGTAGAAGCCGAACGCAGCATGTTCTGCTGCATTAAACAGGATGTGGACACCATCGTTGGTGTTAGATACTGTGCCATTGATCTTCAATTCGGTGGCGAGGCGATGAACGAAAGGACGGAAGCCAACTCCCTGAACCATTCCGGAGATATGGATATGCCAGGTGTTGTTCATGTCAGGCTGTTTGAGGCGTTAGAGCATTCAGCTTTATCCATTCGTACCAGAGATCCATGCCTTCGCCGGTAGTGCAGCTAAGTTCAATAATCCTGAGGTTGGGGTTAACCTTTAGAAGATTAGCCCTTGCCTTTTCCATGCTAAAGTTTACATAGGGCAAAAGGTCCAGTTTATTGATGATGCACACAGAGGAAGAATGAAACATGTCAGGATACTTCAAGGGCTTGTCGTCGCCCTCGGTAACGCTCATGACTACTACGCGCTGCTGCTCGCCAAGGTCGAACATAGCGGGACAAACGAGGTTGCCCACGTTTTCGATGATGAGCACTGAGTTGTCCGCAGGTTTCAGTCCCTGCACCGCATGTAGAACCATGTGAGCATCGAGGTGGCAACCTTTGCCGGTATTAATCTGCGTAACTTTTGTACCCGTGGCGTGAATGCGGTCGGCATCGTTGGTAGTTTGCTGATCGCCTTCTATCACATAAAAGCAAACATCAGCCTTCAAGTCCGTTAGGGTTTTTTCAAGCAGGGTAGTCTTGCCAGAGCCCGGCGAACTTACAAGGTTAATAGCGAGAATGTTTTTGGCTTCAAAGTATCCGCGATTTCTTTCTGCCAGTAACTTGTTCTGATAAAGTATATCGCGCTCTGCATCCACAATGGTTTTGCTGTGGGAGTGAGTGTGAGCGTCTGAGTGATGGTCATGATGGTGTTCATGAGCAGCGTGAGTGTCACTGCTGCATCCGCATGTGGCGCACATAATGGTTCTAATTTGGGTTAATACTGTTAAGAACTATTCGCTTAACCTTTAATTCCTGTCCCTGGACTATCCTGATGCCGCTCTTATTGCAAGAGGGGCAGACTTCGTACACCGTATCTATATTAAATTCAATGTTGCATGCAGGGCAAGTTGCCTTTCCTTCCAGGTCGTTGATGCGGGTAAGTGCTTTTTCTAAAATTGTTTCCTTTACCGCAGTATGCCATGCAAAATTGAAAGCTTCCAAATCCACTGTACTAAGCCTACCAATGTCCAGTTCTATTTCTTCAATAGTGTTTGCATTTGCTTTTGCCGCTTCATCTTCGGCAATGGCAATTACATTCATCACTATTGAGAGCTCATGCATTACTTGTTCTCTTCTTTTCTTCTCCTGAACAACAGGATACCTGCTACGCCAACAAGCACGATGGCAATAAACAAGTGGGCTGGTTCAAGCATGTAGTGAATGATAGAGAAACCTTCAGTTTCGCCATGGCCGGGGTGAGCAAATGTAGCCACCGGAAGAAATGAGAGGACAATAGCAATAAAAGCAAATAGTTTTTTCATCTTCAACTTTTTGAATAAGTAAAAGTATCTGTAAGCCTGCCCAACGGGAATGAGAATGGTCAAGACGCACGGTGATTAATATCAGTATGACAGAAAACCAAGGCGTTATAGGGCAGTTAGCATCTTTGAACGAAAGAGAAAACAGCCGATATCTGCGGTAATAGCGCTGCAAGGCCTGGTTGCAGCGTAGCTAGTCTCGTGGTTGCTCTGTTAATTTACCATGCTTATGAAGACGGATGTGCCATACTATTGGAGGTGCATGACTAATAATTGCTGGAGACAGCAGTGGATAGGGGAGGAGAGGAGCCTACAACTATTTAGGGACATCAAGCGATAACTGCGGTGGTGAAAAAAGGTAGCTGAAGGAAAAATGATAAAAGTCATAGAAAAATGCGAGTAGAAATCGGCGATATTTTAGGCTTTAGAAACGTTTTTCAGAGGAGAAAAGCAAAGTTGGGATGGGATACCAACGGAATATGTACGGAATATCCCCGAAAAACCACCGGCTAGGGGTACTTACAGGGTGCTTGCGATAGTGTTGCGGAGAGCAGGATAGATCAGCATTGTATAAGCTTAAGGGCGAAGATAGAACGGGTAGGGAGGCATTAAGGGGTAAGAGAGGATGCAGTGGGGCACAGGGGGAGTTGCGTGGCTTGGGCGGAATGAAGGGGTTGGAGTTGTGCTTGCGGGTAAAAAGGCTGGGAGGAAAAATAAAATTGAGAAAATTCTGCGATGGATTCCGTCACTATCAAAAGTATTTGTTGCTTATGCGTGGAGCAAGAAAGTGGACACCGGTGGAGATTGATACCATAAACATGTTAGTATGTGCTTTTCCGATAATCCAAATTCAATTTTCGAAATGCTGTCCTAAACAATGTGTTCAGGAAGCCAAGACATTGCTAGCCAGGCTTAACTGTAAACCATATTCCCTCTTTTTACTACCTTGCTTAAAACGAATCGTTGCCGGATAGCTGCATAACTAACCTTATCTCTTATTCCAATTCCATCGGATATCATATGCTAACCGGGGACCGGATTAGTGGCTCCATTCATGCTGGTTTCGGTGCCATGTTTGTCTATCTGTTCTTTGGCATAATGGCAGCCGTTAATATCAGGAGGATACTTCTTTCACCCACCGGCAAGGATTCAGAAGAAGCGAAGCTGGATGATGGCTTTTATTATTACAACGGTTATGACCTTGGAATTTCAAAGAAGGAAATCTATCAAATTCTCTTGAAGCACTTCCCTTACTTTCAAAAGTTGGATGCTGATAAACAGGCTATGTTTTTATCGAGGCTGCAAAGCTTTATGACATCAAAGATTTTCGTCCTCACATCGGCATTGGCTTATAAAGAAATGCCTGTGCTGCTAAGCGCGGCAGCGGTGCAGATTACCTTTGGATTGAAGAAATACCGGTTACCACATTTCAGGTATATCAGGGTATTTCCGGAAGAATATTTCAAACAGGGAACTTTCCATGTATTGGCAGGACATGTTTACGGAAACGGAATAACGGTGGCCTGGAACCATTTCCTTGAAGGATATAAAGACGTGACCAATGGTATTAATGTCGGCTTGCACGAAATGGCGCATGCTCTTTACTTCGAGTCACTGTTTGGCGAGGAAAAATGCAGCAGGTTTAGAAGCTACTATAGTGAGTTTGTAGAGGAAGCAGGGCAATATATGCAAGCTCATCAGCTTCCTTCGTTATTTAGCAAACACGCCGTTGCAGAAGTACAGGAGTTATGGGCTGAGAGTATTGAAATGTTTTTTGAAACGCCCCAAACGTTGTACTCCCAATACCCGGGGCTGTATTTGTTACTTTGTCAAATATTGAATCAACAACCGGAGGAAGTTGCGTTACCCTCTTGAGGTTGCTTGTTTGCTTCCCCGGTAATTATTGGTTCATAACAATGCTTAAACTAATAGAAAAAGGTATTTTTCAGATGCCATCTTTCAAGATTGGGTTACTGGCCCGCAGATGCATCTTCCTAAGCCTAGAACCAGGTTGTAAGCCTGAGGCCTGCCTGGTATAAGACTCCTTTTTGCTGAGAATTGCCCGAGAATCTGGAGGTTCCTATCTGCCCGTAAGGAGAAAGACTGAGGTTGAACCTATTCTTAATGGGCAGTTCCACGGTTAAGCCGCCTGTTGCCATCAATTGGAACCGCTCTACGCCAGTGAGGCTGTAATCACTAGTCTTAACTGTGCCTGAAGCTTCGCTGATGGTTGTTTTTGCATTTCCCCCAACGATATACATCGGCTGCACCCCAACGAACCAATCCACGGTGTTCTTACGATAGCTAAACAGCTTACCCGTAACGGATACCGGCAACCCGATGGCGTGAAAAGTTTGGCGGGTAGTAATTTGCCTGGTTACGGACGTATCAAGGAACGACACAATGGTTACATAATCAGTTACCTGCCGGGTGTGGGTGGAATAGGACAGGTAGTTATACTCTAATCCTGCTTGTAAGCTAAACCTGCGATTCAGTCTATATTTTGCTACAAGCGCTACATGAAAGCCTGCAGCAGGTTTAAGCACCGTAGTGATGCGATTGTGCGCCACAGCCCCATTAAAGGGAGGGTTGCCTGCAGGATTGTATTGCAATGTTTCACTGGATCCGGAAACACCAGACAAGCCTGTAACTGCCCCGCCAGCCGCAACGCCAAAGCTTAGCTTTTTTAGGTTTGGTTTTACAGGCTTCACCTGCTTTGCTTCTTGAGTGGTTTCTTCTTTCGTTTCCTTAACGGCATCTTCTATTATTGCAGGCGATGTGGTGATTGTATCCTCAGCAGCCTGTGTTATGGTTGGAGTTTCCGCGGTGTAGGTTGCCGTGGTGGACAGGTCAACTACTTCTGCTGTACTGTTTCCGGTTGATGGGATGGCAACCGTTGTATTAGCGGTGATTTTCCTTGCTTCTACAACCCGCGGGGACTTCTCATTAAACGCTATCAAAGTCTTTTTGTTTTCAACCTTGCGGGTTTGGGCAGGTGCAACAGGGTTTATTGTATTTGTTTCGTTGGTTGAGATGCCAGGACTCGTTGCTTTAGCTTGCTCTCTTGCTTTGATTGTTAGACCAGGTTTTGTTGTCACCTTTTCCTTAGTGGCGGCCTGGCGGTTAGCTATTACCTGTTGCTCAACCGATGAGCCTCCGGTAGTCCATACAAAATATCCGATGCAGGGAAGTAATAGGAGGGGTAAGAACCAGAATATAAACCTCCGTTTTCTATCTCTCTTATTTTGTGAAAGCACGTTGTTCCAAACCTCAGGGCTTGGATTGATGCGAAAGTCGTCCATCGCATGCCTCAACTTATCTTCAAATAAATTTGTTTCAGGCATACCCCATCATTTTTTTTTCTTCTGAAAAGTTCTTCATCCAGTTTATCAACAGGTTTCTCGCCCTCATATATTGTGAGCGGGAAGTTCCCTCGCTTATACCCATCATTTTTGCAATTTCCACATGGCTGTAACCCTCAATAGCATGCAGGTTGAAAATGGTTTGGTAACCGGCGGGCAACTGCCTTACCATGGCCACTATTTGTTTCGCCTGTAATACCACATCCGGCGATTCATTATACACCGGGTGCAGGTTCTCGTCTTCCAGCATCATATCGTATTGGTAATGCCTGCTCTTCTTAAGAAAGGCGAGCGCGGTGTTTACCATGATTCTCCTTACCCAACCTCCAAAATCACCTTCGCCCCGGTATTGATCAATATTTCTAAATACTTTAATAAAACCCTCCTGCAACACATCCTCTGCATCTTCCATGCTTTTGGTGTAACGGTAGCAAACCCCCAGCATCTGGGGTGCATAGCTATCGTAAAGCGCCTTTTGGGCCTTTGCGTTGCCTTTTTTGCATTGGTGTAAGAGTTGGCTCAGTTCCATTCTTCTATGATGAATGACGACAGGCGTTAGAAAAGCGTTGCATGGAGTAACAAAAATACCTTGTGCCGGGCTGTTTAAAAGGTTTTTACCAGAAGCTGCAGGACGCCTTCCTGGCGCTAAAACGATTGCTACACTTAGGAGGCAGGATGTTTTGAGTGTATTTTCGATTGATTTTTTTCCTTATTTTGTATCTAAACCCTGTTTATTGAGGCTATTCTACCTAATATTTTTACTATTACTAACTAATGCACTCTCAGCTCAATACTATCTACGCGGAGAAATTCGCGACGAAAATGGGAAGAAGCTAACCAACGTACGGTTTGTGCTTAAGTCCAAGGGTTCGTACCCCTATTCCAGCGGCAGCACCGGCATATTTGGCATTCCAAGTAGTGTGAGGATAGATACCATTATTGTAGATCATGAAGGTTATGAGCCTTTTCGCATGCCGGTAAACACAACAACTTACCAGTACATCACCTTAAAAAGTTTGCCTTCAACGGCAAGTTTGGTAAGGCGCCAGTTAGCCAGTAAAACCACCGACTTGTTCAAGGATCGCAATCAATTACATTTTTCGATAGGTGAGAGTTACAATCCAACCATTGAAAACAGTTTTGTTGATGGTGCAAAATACCCGGAGACGGGATTTGCATTAAATATCGACAGGGCATCATATAGTAACATCAGGCGCTTCCTGAATATGGAATACACGGTACCCCCTGATGCGGTGCGGATAGAAGAGATATTAAACTATTTCAATTTTTCCCCCATCGTAAAAGCTGATGGTAATAAACGCTTTGCTTTTGAGAGTAAAATAGCTACTACGCCCTGGAATCCGAACAACCAACTACTTTATCTTAAAATGGAGGCGCCCACCGTAGACGTTTCTAATGTGCCTCCCAGCAATTTCGTATTCCTGATTGATATCTCAGGTTCCATGGATAAAGAGAACCGCCTACCGCTTGTAAAGTCGGCTTTCAAGCTTTTAGTGCAGCACCTGAGGCCGGTTGATACCGTTTCCATTGTAGTCTATGGCGGACAAATAGGGGTATTGCTTTACCCTACATCAGGTGGTGAAAAAGAAAAGATTGTGCAGGCAATAGAACAGTTGAATGCCAGTGGCGACACACCAGGTGAAGCTGCTATTAAACTTGCCTATAATCTTGCACGCAGGTCTATGAACCCGGCAGCCAATAACCGGATTATCCTTGCTACTGATGGCGACTTTAACGTGGGGCAAACCACAGAAAAGGAGCTAGAAGAAATGATTGTACAGCATAGGCAAACGGGTATTTACCTGACTTGTCTAGGCGTAGGCATGGGCAATTACAAGGATAGCAAGCTGGAGATACTTGCCAAGAAAGGCAATGGTAACTTTGCCTATCTTGATAATTTGAAGGAAGCGGAGAAAGTGCTGGTAACGGAATTTACCAAGACTGCTTTTTCTGTAGCAAACGACGCTTACATCAATGTGCGTTTCAACCCTGAATTTGTAAAGCAATACCGGTTGATTGGATTCGACAACAAAGAAGATGCGATCACTGATACTTCCAGCGTACTTGAAGGAGGCGACATAGGTAGTGGCCATCATATAGTAGCCTTGTTTGAGGTAGTACCCACGGCGAAGGCAAAAGACACTTCTGTGTTTTGTGCGGCAGCAGATGTAAGGTTGCACTACCGGCTTCCTGGTAACGACAATTCGATATTTGAGAGTTGGCGGGTAGAAAATAAGCCCAGTGATTTCAAGTCGGCCGGCCATGACATGAAACTTGCAACGGCCCTCTGTATGTTTGGCCAGTTAGTAAAGCAGTCAGATTATGCCAGGGGTTATAACTGGGAAGATGTGCTGTACCTTGTAAATCATTTGTCTAAACCGGATGATTATCTCCTGCTAGAGTTGAACGAATTGGTGCTGAAAGCAAAAAAGATCTATACCAACAACAGGAGAAGAAAAGATAAGCCGCTGATATTTAGCGTCAATCCGTTGTAGGTCGTTTTTCCGGGTAAGGGGGATATGTATTTACCCAATCCCTAAGCCGCAGAAGAACAATTAGTTAACAATTCTGGTTAGGTAGATGATTGTTGCTTTTTCTCCTGGTAGTTAGTGGTGAGATAAATCATAAACATTTCCTGTCCTAACACCTAAATTTGCCCTCATTTATAATTTCACCCTAAATACATTAGGAGCTATATATGAACTTATTTCATAGCCAATCTACCGAATTCCAACGCAGGCATATCGGCCCTTCTGCAAAAGAAACCAGCGAGATGCTTAAAACAATTGGCGTTGATGATATTGAAACCCTCATCAGCAAGACAGTTCCTGCAAGCATTAGGCTACAGGAGGAACTTAATCTTCCGCCTGCCATTAGCGAGTTTGAGTACCTGCAGGAAATGAAGAGGGTAGCTACAAAAAATAAATTGTATCGCAGCTATATAGGCCAGGGCTACTATAACACCATTACGCCGTCGGTAATCATGCGAAATATGTTTGAAAACCCGGGTTGGTATACGCAATACACGCCCTACCAGGCGGAGATTTCGCAGGGCAGGCTGGAAAGCTTGCTTAACTTCCAGACTATGGTGAGCGACCTTACGGCGCTGCCAATTGCGAATGCATCCCTGCTTGACGAAGCAACTGCTGCTGCAGAAGCGATGACAATGCTTTTCAACTATGCTAACAAAGGAGACAACATCACCCGTTCGCACTTCTTTGTTGACAAAAGCGTTTTCCCTCAAACAATCGAACTGCTTTATACACGTGCTCAGCCGCTTAACATACAGATCGTTTACGGGGAGTATGCCACAGAGCCCTTTAACGAAAGTTATTTCGGCGCGTTGGTTCAATATCCAAACGATAATGGATCGGTTGAAGATTATAAAGCGTTTATTGATCGTGTTCATGCCGTGGGCGCTTATGTAACCATGGCTACGGATCTGCTTGCGCTCACAGTTTTGAAAGCACCCGGGGAGATGGATGTAGATGTGGCTGTAGGATCTGCACAACGTTTTGGTGTTCCAATGGGATATGGAGGCCCTCATGCAGGGTTCTTTGCAACGAAAGACGAGTTCAAGCGTAACATGCCCGGTCGCATCATAGGGGTAAGCATCGATGCAAAGGGCAACCGAGCTTTGAGAATGGCACTGCAAACCCGCGAGCAGCATATTAAAAGAGAAAAAGCCACTTCAAACATTTGTACTGCACAGGCATTGCTTGCCAACATGGCGGCTATGTATGCAGTGTATCATGGACCTGAAGGTTTAAAGAACATGGCGAAGCGGGTAAGCCTGCTTGCCTACACATTGTCTAAAGCTTTAGAGCAGTTAGGTTTCCAAAACGAGAATGCCCATTACTTCGATACGCTAAAGATCAAAGCAAACGTTAAAAAGATAAAGCCGATCGCTGAAAAGAACGAGATCAACTTCCGGTACTTTGAAGGTGGAGAGTTTATCGGGATTTCTGTAGATGAAGCAACCACACAGAAAGATATCCTTGACATTGTTTACGTGTTCGCTCAATCAAAAGGATCAGACGAAGCAGAGATTGAATTTGACAGTGACGAGTTGATAGTGAATATACCTGCTTTTGCCGCGAGGACATCAGAATACTTAAGCGCCCCCGTATTCAATTTATACAGGAGTGAAACACAGATGATGCGTTACATGCGTCAGTTGGAAAGCAAAGACCTTTCACTCAACACCAGCATGATTACCCTGGGAAGTTGTACTATGAAACTGAATGCAGCCACGGAAATGATTCCATTGAGCTGGGCTGCTTTCAGCAGGATGCATCCTTTTGTTCCAACAGACCAGGCCGGTGCTTACCTGCAGGTAGCTGAAGAGCTTAGCCGTTACCTATGCGAGATTACCGGCTTTGATGCGTGTAGCTTACAACCAAACTCAGGTGCACAAGGCGAATATGCAGGTTTGTTAACCATCATGAACTACCACAAGGCTAACAACGACAATAAACGCAATGTAGTGTTGATTCCAATTTCCGCGCATGGTACCAACCCGGCTTCGGCCGTAATGGCGGGAATGAAAGTGGTGGTGGTAAAAAGCCTGGAAAGTGGTTATGTAGATATGCAGGACTTAAAGCAAAAAGCTGAGCAGTATAAAGACAGCCTTGCTGCCATGATGATTACCTACCCATCTACTTACGGCGTATTTGAAGAAGATATCAAAGAGATTTGCAGCCTGGTACACAGCTACGGCGGACAGGTTTATATGGATGGCGCAAACATGAACGCGCAAGTGGGTCTTACTTCCCCTGCATCCATTGGCGCTGATGTTTGCCATCTGAACCTTCATAAGACGTTTGCGATTCCGCACGGTGGTGGCGGCCCTGGCATGGGACCTATCTGCGTTGCTAAACATCTTGAACATTACCTGCCCGGTCATTTCGTTTACAGGCACCTGGATGGTTTTATGGAAAGCAACCGTAAGGGGGGAGCTGTAAGCGCCGCACATTATGGCAGTGCCAGCATTTTACTCATCAGCTATGCATACATAAGAATGCTTGGCGCAGAAGGGCTTAGGAAGTGTACAGAGTATGCCATCCTGAATGCTAACTATATGAAAGCAAAACTTGAAAAGCATTTCAAGGTGCTTTACACTGGCATCAATGGTACGGCTGCACATGAATTCATCGTCGACCTGAGGCCTTTCAAAGCAACTGCAGGAATAGAAGCAGAGGATGTGGCGAAGCGTTTGATGGACTATGGCTTCCACGCGCCAACGATGAGCTTCCCTGTACCCGGTACAATCATGATTGAACCCACCGAAAGTGAAGATAAAGCAGAGCTTGACCGTTTTTGTGATGCATTAATTTCGATACACGAAGAAATCAAAGCAATTGAAGAGGGCAAGATGGATAAAACGGATAATCCGCTTAAGAATGCCCCGCATACCCAGGGCGTGGTTTGCAGCGATGAGTGGAATCACAAATATTCCAGGAAAGAAGCAGCTTTTCCTCTCTACTATGTAACGCAAAACTAATTCTGGCCTTCTGTAAGCAGGATTAATAACACCTATGGCGACAGGAACTTGATTTGTACCTGTGAGCCGGTAAGTTCCTACGCAGAACAATAGGTTCTATTGCAACATTCATATTAATTGGGACAGCTCTATGGTTGTCCCAATTTTTTTGTAGCCTGCTATCTGCCTGGGTATCTTTACAGCCATGAACTGGACGGCATTAATTGACAGGGGTTATGCATGGCTAATGATATTTGGGCCAAAGCTGGTAGTGGCGGTCCTGCTTTTCCTGTTTGGACAGTGGGCGATTAGAATACTGAACCAATGGTTTAGAAGAATTTTCAGGAACAGAGAAATGGATGCTTCTTTGCAACCTTTCCTGTTAAGCCTGATAGGTACTGCATTGCAGGTTATGCTGTTGCTAATGATGATGCAGGTTTTGGGTATTCAAATGACGGTGTTCGCTGCGCTTATAGGTGCATTTGGTGTAGCTGCCGGCCTTGCACTTTCCGGGACTCTTCAAAACTTCACAGGGGGAATTATCATACTAGCCATGAGGCCATATAATGTAGGCGAAAGCATTATTGCGCAGGGACACGAAGGTACCGTTACAGCAATAAGAATCTTTTATACGGTAGTTACAACCTATGATCATAAGACAGTGATTATTCCTAACAGCAAATTATCGAATGAGGTAATTACTAACCTCAGCCGCCAGGGGAGAAGAAGAGTGGATGTTGAGCTAAAGCTCGGATATAGTGTGCCCTTTAAAACGGTACAGGAAATAGCTTACAATACGCTTAAACAACAGGCAAACATATTAGGCCTTCCTGCTTCTACCATAGGAGTAAATACGCTGGAAAACGACGGTTACAAGATCATTGTCAACGCGTGGGTGTCGGCAAACGAGTATGATACTGCCAAACGGATGCTTCAACAACAACTTATTGATGATTTGAAAAATGCCGGTGTAAAGCTGCCAGGCATGGCTTAATTGAAACTATTTACCCTTTAGTACAACTCCTCATTATTGTGGCACTTATTAATTCAGCTTATTAAAATATGTTAAACAGCGGTATCGTTTGCGCAATCTGTACACACCCCTGCCTCCAAAGAAAACAGGTGAAAGTTTCGAAGAGCGATTTTACCTGAAATGCCTGGTATTACTACGTTATCGCCTTTTGCTTTACGTGTTGCGGTACATTAAACATTTTCCAAATACTCATTTTGATCAATCGTTAAACTAACCTTAGTCCCTATGATAGAAGTGCTTCGCTAAGTACTTTTGCGTAGCAAATTGTAGGTGTTTATTCAGTGTTTGTCTGACTAATACACCGGGCATCAACTAAATCGCGCGATATGAGCAGGCTGAGTTTAAGATTGGTTTTTACAAGTATTATCGCCTTTGCTGTTTTCAACAGCTACTCGCAATACACATTGAAGAAATCAGGAGATTGGGCTAAGCATTCTAATTGGACACCTACCGGCGTTCCTGGTTCCGGTTCAATTGTCGTGATACCTGAAGGGCTTACCGTTACAATTGACGAGGACGCAAGTTGTGAGACATTAGAACTGAAAGGAGCCTTGCAGATTGAGCCAGGCAGGTCATTTAATGTTGTCGCAGATTTAACTACAGGCAATTACTCATCTATCGTTTTGGGATACAACAGCAACCTTTTACTTAGTGGTGGATTTAGCAAGCAGACGAATAGTTTATATTTTTTCCCAGGCAAAGTAACTTATAACGGTAACCACCAAACAATTGTTCCGGCTACCTATGGTAAATTAGTTCTGAAAAATGCAGGAACAAAAGCCCTCGGAGGGAACATCGTATTAACCGGAAGCATGGAAGTAGAAGACGGAGCTACATTTTATACCGGGCAGAATAATGTAAGTGGTGCAGGAAGTTTTACACTTGATCAAGGGACTTATTTTATTACAGACCATGCAAACGGCATGGACGGTACAATAACTGTTTCAGGATCCACTTTCTTTAACAGCAATGCGAACTACCAGTTTAATGGTGCAAGTACCGGAAGTTTTACCACATCACCGGTAGCAGGTGAGGTAAACAATCTTACTATTAATAGCGATTCAGTGATTAGCTTGAGTAGCTCGAAGACTGTTAAAGGCAAACTGGAATTCAAGAAAGGGAATCTTGCTCTGGGCAATCATAAGTTAACCATAAAAGGTACTGTAGCAGGTCCGGGAAAGTTGCAATGCGATGCATCCTCGGAGCTTGAAGTGCAAAGCGCAGATGCTTCGCTGGGTTTTGATAGCAAGTGGAACAAGCTAAAGAAGCTTACGATAAACAAAGGCGGCAAACTCACGCTGCTAGATACGCTTGTGTTGCTTGGTGAAAGCGCGGACGCAGGCCTGGTGCTAGAAGAGAGTTCAGCGTTGATTACGAATGACCAATTAGTACTAGGTTCTTCAGCCAAAGGTACCGCAGCTATTGCAGGCATACCAACAGATGCTAATGGACAAGCTAAAGCAACCATTACAGGTAAAGTGATTGCGCAACGATATGTGCCCGGAAAAAGGGCTTATCGTTTTGTTGGCCATCCGTTTAATATTGATATGCCCTTAAGTATCCTTACGCCCTTAATGGATATTACAGGCAAGGGTGGTGCTGTAAATGGTTTTACCCCTACAGGCACTAACAATCCGTCTGTATACTGGTATAACAATAATGCCGGGTGGACGGCCTTCACAAACACGAACGGAGCAGGTTTGAATGCATGGAAACCACACCAGGGCATCCGCCTGATGGTAAGAGGTTCGAAGGGACAGGGACTTACAACAACTAATTATGTTCCAAATGATGTGGTGTTGCAATTATCCGGAAACGTGAATACCGGTGATATAACGGTACTGCTAACCAAAGGAGCAATAGACGGGTTTAACCTGGTGGCTAACCCTTATCCTTCTGCAGTAAATATGAGTGCAGTGGTGGGAAGTGCTGATAATGTGGTGGGCTCGGGGTATTGGGTATGGGATGCAATGCTGGGTACACAGGGTGCATATGCTGCTATCCCGGTGGCTGATGATTACTATGTTCCATCAGGCTCTGCTGTGTTTGTAAAGGTAATGGCTAATACTACGCTCCGTTTCAAAGAAATTTATAAAGCAGCTGAACCAAGCGGTAAACTCATGAAGGGGGCTTCAAAGTCAAATCGAATAACTGTTGAGTTGGCTACGGCCACCATCTATTGGGATCGGGTACATATTATTGGTAACAGTTTAGCTACCGACAGTAGTGAGCAGTACGATGCAGATAAGATGGCCAATCCTGATGCAGACCTGTTTACCCTAGCAGCAGATAGCACAAAGCTGTCTATAGATGCAAGACCTTTAAGCAGCAAAACGGTTATACCTATTGGTTTAAAGGCAGCCAATGGTAATTATACTCTCCATTTTACAAACCTGTCGATTGCTGACACACTTTCCGCGATGCTAATAGATACCTATACAGGAGCGTCATTGCCGCTTTTCCAGGGAAGTTCATATACCTTTTCCGTTTCTGCAGATGCGTCAAGTAAAGGAGATAACAGGCTGCGGATTGCTTTTTCTTCAAGCACTACGCTTGCTATAAACGACGTGGTGTTACAAGGGAAAATTGAGGGTAGAGTTGCAATGTTAAACTGGGCTGTTCAATCTACAAATGCAGTTAAAAGTTTTGAAATTTATAGATCAGGTAACGGCCAACAATGGCAGCTAATCAAAACATTACCGTTGGAGCAAAGCTCTACAAATTATTCTTATAGCGATTACGAGATTTTACAGGGTGATAATCTATACAGATTAAAGCTGGCTTTAGCCAGTGGCGAAGTGGCTTACACCGCTACACTCAAGCTTTCACTGCCAGTGGACAATAGCGATCTATTGAAGTGTTATCCCAATCCTGTATGCCAACGAGGAAAACTTTATTTGGATGCAACCATTATGCAGGCCGGTAACTACACGGTAAGTATCACTAATCTCGCGGGGGTTGTAGTGGCTACTCGGCAGCAAAATCTACAACGGGGTCATGCAACATTCCCTTTGAATCTGGATTACGTGGCACCGGGTATCTACGTTATCCGTTTGACTAGCAACGAGCAGGTGTTGAGCACACAAATAACGATTCAGTAGAACATTTGGATGCGTTTTCGAAGACCGCCCGACTGCCTTTGTGATGCCTCGGATATCTTTGTATATCACCGTGCATTAATAAACTTAGCATGATTAATTGGGGTATTATCGGCTGTGGCGACGTTACTGAGGTTAAAAGCGGCCCGGCATTTAGCAAGATACCGGGCTCTAAATTAGTTGCGGTGATGAGAAGGGATGCCGCTAAAGCTCAGGATTATGCCCGCCGGCACTACGTGGCACGTTGGTACAGCAGTGTTGACGATATCTTAAACGACAAAGAGGTAAACGCAATCTATGTTGCTACCCCTCCGCTGTGGCACGAAAAACTTGCCATCGCTGCGCTTGAAAGCGGTAGACCCGTTTACCTCGAGAAGCCAATGGCAATCAACAGCAATGGGGCAGAGAAAATTGTTATGACAGCCAACCGGCAAGGTAGAAAGCTTACCGTGGCTCATTATAGAAGAGAAATCGCACTTTTCAAAAAGGTTAAGCAGTTAATAGACGAAGGAGTGATCGGCAGGGTGTTAAACGTTCAGCTCAAATTTCATCAGCCTTTCGATAGTAACTTATTTGCCGGAACTGAAGGTAATTGGAGGTTAAACAAAGAGCTTTCAGGCGGAGGCTTATTCCATGATCTGGCCCCGCACCAGTTAGACCTGATGCTTTATTTTTTTGGTAAACCAATTTCCGCTGCGGGCAAGGCTAACAACGAGTCTGGGTTATATGATCTGCCAGATGTAATTGACGCATCGATAAAATTTGAGCACAATGTGGGCTTTGAAGGTTCATGGAAATTTACTGCCCCTTTGGAGGATAAGCAGGATACGGTTGAAATTACAGGCGCGAATGGAAAACTCAGTTTTGCTTGCTTTGATCATTCCCGGCTAATACTAGAAAGCAATGAACAAATGGAAGTACTCAAATTTCTTCCTGACCTACATGTGCAGGAACCTATGATAAGAAAGGTAGTCCAATATTTTTCTGGCGAAATTGAAAATCCATGCAGCGGAGAAGACGGTGTAACGGTGATGGAAATGATTGACCGGATTACCGGCAATCTCTAAAGCCCATGATGCCGGTTGTTTGGAACTGCATTTGCATCCCGCAAGTAGAAGTCAAAATGTTGTCTCATGGATTGCATCGCCTGGCTAAACACTTCAGTTAAAGAGTGATCTGCTCCTTCAAATAGAATGAATCGCACTGGATGCTGTTGTTTATGGAGGAGCGTTACTAATTCCAGTGATTCCCCGGCGCTCACCCGCCAATCGGCAGCACCATGCATAATTAAAAGGGGAGTGTTTGCGCAAATTTGGGATGCCCATTTTACTGCAGAGCGTTCGTTAAGTGCTTCTTCTTTATTTTGCCAATAACCGGGAATGAGGGGGGCAAACACAGCCGTTTCCATTTCGGGCCGGTTTGCAATGGTGGTAAAGGCATTTGCAATACCTGCAATGGAGACTGCGGCTTTGAATCTGCAACTTCGTTTTAACGCAAGATAGGTAGTCATACCACCCCGGCTGCTTCCTTCAATCCCAATTCTTGATGTGTCGGCCGTGGGCACCTGCTGAAGTAGAGGCAGGAGATTCAATACGTCATTTATGTCGCTGCCACCAAACGCTTCCCGGCCTTCGCCTCCATCATTCCCGCGGTATTGACTAGCTACCACCACATAACCCCAGCTTGCCATCAGCCCCAGGTACAAGCCTACACTCGATTCGTTCCAGGCACCGAATGCCAGGTTGCCACCCCTATTCGAAATAATGCAAGGATACTTTCCTTTCCTCGCAGGTTGTACAAGGTATGCCGTCACCTTTAATCCATCAGACAGGTAACTAACTTTCGAGTATCTAAGATTTAATATGGCAGATGCTGTACGGCTATCATATTTTTTCGTTACCGCCTCAATTACATATTGTGATAATTTCAGCGGTTGGTTGGTAAGAATATCTCCGTCCGATTGGGCATTAAGGCCATGGGCAACAAATAGGAGCAGGGGGAAAAGGAAATGCTTCATGCAATACAATACGTTGAACAGGGGGAGTCCGTTGCCCTGTTAAATACCAGCCATGTTTATTTGCGACTGTACAAGTTGTAGCGTTTCCTTATCGAAGCAGGCAAATGTCACGTCGCTTGGAAGGCTGTTGTTTTTCATGAATTGAAATACTGTAGATACAGCAATGGCTGCAGCCAGGTCTTTCGGATAGCCGTAGACACCGGTACTGATAGCTGGAAAGGCAATCGAACTGCAGTTGTGCTTTTGTGCAAGCCTAAGTGAGTTTAGATAACACTGCGTTAAAAGCTCCCGCTCTTTATTGTTGCCGCCATGCCATACCGGGCCTACTGTGTGTATTACATATCGGGCTTTTAGTTTACCACCTGTGGTTACAACCGCATCACCGGTGACACAAGGTCCCTGCCGGGCAACAATTTCTTTGCAGGCTTCAATTATAGCAGGCCCTCCCGCCGCATGAATCGCTCCATCTACACCTCCACCTCCCATAAGGCTGCTATTGGCAGCATTTACAATAGCGTCTACCGGAAGTGTTGTAATGTCCGTAAGGATGGCGCGCATGCTGATATTCATTTTCTTGTTGATATCAAGGTTTAAAAATCAATTAATTACTGTCTTTGTTAGGTAAAAATACCGAGTTGTGGGTATTGCTGAGCCGTTTGCTTTTATCGTATTTTGCATAAGGGCAGTAATATCAGCTGCAACCAAAACAAACTTCTTTTAAGATTTTTCAAAGGGGGATTTACAAAAAACGAGGGCTGTTATATTTATAACGGCCCGATTTGTTTATACCAGGTTAAACGCTTGTGCAAATTTCACCACCTCGTAATGGTTCTGTGCTTTTATTTTCTTTTTGATATTACGCCTATGTGTTTTTACTGTTTCTTCCGAAAGATAAAGTGACTGTGCAATATCCTGGCTTTTTTTGTCCTCTGCCATCATGCGAAGTATCTGCTTTTCTCTTTTAGATAGTGTTGCATACAGGTGTTGGTTTTCTCTCAAAAACCGGTTTTCTTCAGCCAGCCTTTCTATTTTGTTCAGGAAGTAATGCCGTGCATCGATAGGCAACGCTACCGTAATTGTAAGAAGCGGCTTGCCTTCGTCATCATGCATAAAAATTCGGGTGCCGGAGCAAAACCAACCCCACTCTCCACTTTCGTTATTGCGGACCTGTTGAAAAAATGAAACAGTTTCTGAGTCGTTGTTGCGTTCTAGCATACCTAAAACCTTGGGTACATAGTCAGCGGCGTCTTCCGGGTTGAAGTACCTGCTATAATATTCTGTCCCCATTGCCTGCAGTTCTTCGTTGGTAACGCCAAGTTGTTGCAACCCTGCTGCTGTCATATAAATAACGGTGGAAGGATTTAAATAGTGAATAATTACAACTCCTGGTATCTGTTCGAAGTAAGGTATGGATGCTTTTATGCGCTGGTCGATTCTTTCTTGCAATGTCATTTTTGCTAACGGTTTAACAGCTAATCGCCTATAAATATAATCAGCAGATGTCAGGCAAAAAAAATGTTCTCATTCTTAAGGCTAAAAGTCTAGGCATTGCGACGTTTACTTAAGAACAACGCCGGCAAGAGGAGGCAGGTGAACCGTTACCTCCCAAAAGTCGGGTTCTTTGGCTGTTGGTTCATCTTGTAATATTCCGCTCTTTTTTTCGATGCTTTCTTCTTCCGTTAGGGATGATGTTTCTTTAGCAGTATGATCTACACCATCATTTTTTCCATCTCCTTCAAAAATCGGAACGCATGGGATTTCGGGGTTATAAACGTCCCCGGTACCCCAATACTCTTTCCAGTCGCTGTTAAATATTTCCTTCCATTTTTCTTTGCCTTTCAACTTTATTTTCCAGTCTCTTCTAACGGTAGGAGTAAAGTTTAAAACAATCACCACATCGTCTTCCGGCTTTTCGCCTTTTCTTCGGTAAACGACCACTGATTGTGAGCGGTGGCTCAAATCAATCCACTCGAATCCATCCGGGCTAAACTGCTTTTCATATAATGCCGGTTGTTCGCGATAAAGCCAATTTAGCGCCTTGGTACATTCCTGCATTTTTTTATGAGGCTCAAACTGCAGCAATTCCCATTGAAGCTCGCTTTTGTAGTTCCACTCTGAAGTTTGCCCATACTCACAACCCATGAACAACAACTTGGCGCCGGGGTGGGTGTACATATAAGTATATAGCAACCTCAGGTTAGCAAACTTCTGCCATTCATCACCTGGCATTTTGTATAACATAGGACTTTTACCATGTACCACCTCATCATGACTGAACGGGAGCATAAAACTCTCGTTATAGAAGTACATCATGCTAAAAGTAAATTCGTCCTGGTGAAACTGTCGAAAGATAGGGTCCTTTTTAAAGTAGCGCAAAGTGTCGAGCATCCACCCCATCATCCATTTCATACCGAATCCGAGCCCCCCTGCAAAGGTTGGTTTGCTAATGCCGGGCCAGTCAGTAGCTTCTTCGGCTATGGTTTGGATATCCGGAAAATCGCGGTAGAGGGTTTCGTTTAGATCTTTGATGAACGCGATTGCCTCCAGGTTGCCATTGCCACCAAACTCATTAGGCTCCCATTGACCTTCATTCCGGCTATAATCTAACCTTAGCATAGAACTAACTGCATCTACCCTTAACCCATCAGCATGCATCACATCGCACCAAAACCGCGCACTGCTGATGAGGAAGCTTTTTACCTCGCCACGCTTATAATTAAAAATGTAACTGTTCCAGTCGGGATGATAACCCTTACGCATGTCCGCATACTCATAGGTATGCGTACCATCAAACATAAATAACCCGTGTGCATCATACGGAAAATGGGAGGGGACCCAGTCTAGAATAACGCCGATGTCGGCTTGGTGCAACTGGTCCACTAAATACATGTAGTCCTGTGGTTCACCGAATCGGCTAGTGGGTGCAAAATAGCCGGTGCCCTGGTAGCCCCAGCTGCCGTCGAAAGGGTGCTCCATTACCGGCATAAATTCTACGTGCGTGTAGCCCATTTCTTTGAGGTAAGGCACCAGTCGCTCGGCAATTTGCCCGTATGTGTTGTAGCTTTCTTCATTGTTTTTATCAGGCCGCATCCAGCTTGCCAGGTGAAGTTCGTAAACACTCCAGGGTGCGTTAACAGCGTTAAAGTGTTTTCTCTTCTGCATCCATTCTTCATCCTTCCAGTTGTACCTGGTATCCCAGGCTATCGAAGCTGTTCGAGGTCTTTTTTCCCAGTAGTTGGCAAAGGGATCGCCTTTGTCTAGCTTCAGATCTTTGAATCCGTGGATGTGATATTTATAGGCTTCTCCTTTTTTGAGGTTTGGGATAAAGCCTTCCCAGATGCCGGAGTGATCTAAACGGACAAATAACGGATGTGCTTCTTTGTCCCAGTTATTAAAGTCTCCACATACGGCTATAAAGGAAGCATTAGGTGCCCATACTGCAAAGTAGGTTCCCTCTGTATCAAGCACGGTTATCTGTTTATTGCCGAATAGTTTATAGAGAGAGTAATGCGTGCCTTGTTGAAAGTTCTTTATGTCTTCGTCAGTAAAGAGCGAATAATTCCAAACAGGCTTTGTGCTGTCAACAAAATGAATCTCTTCGTAAGGTTTGTTTTGTTGCTGATCAGTTTGTGCCTCGGTCATTCTTGTTTTTTCTGTAAGCTACAAAAATCAGGCGGGGGAACTTATTTTCAGCAGAATATGTATAATAATCCTGACAAAGTTTGTTTACCAGCCCATACAATTCATTTTGAATACGGAATTTTGGTGGAAATGGGGTAATAAAAAAATCCCGCTTTAAGCGGGATTTATGATAGTCACGTACAAGGAATGAGCAAATATATGACGTTCGTCATAAAAACAAGAATTTATTTTCGTTAGGACGAAAGAATTATGAATTTCCGGCTTTGACCCAACCGGCTATTTGCAGCATTCGTTTAACCTGGTGGGCAATGGCTTCCTTTATTTCATCGCCCGGTGCCGAACCATTGGCAGTCACGCTGGTACCATAAGGATTTCCCCCAGCCGCAAAGATGGTTTTGTCCGTAAAGCCCGGCGCAGCGATGATTGCTCCCCAATGGAACATGGTGGTGTAAAAGGAAAGCAATGTGGCTTCCTGCCCACCATGCGGATTTTGGGCGCTGCTGGTGGCTGTTACAACCTTGTTGGTAAGTTTTCCGTTAAACCAAAGGCCGCCGGTAGTATCTAGAAATGCCTGGACCTGCGATGGCACGTTTCCGTAACGCGTAGGTATGCAAAACATTAAAGCATCTGCCCATTCAAGATCTGCAAGCGAAACGGTAGGGATATCCTTTGCCGCTTCAGTATGTGCTTTCCATTGGGGGTTCGCATCTATAGCGGCTTGCGGTGCGGTTTCAGCTATCTTCAATAACTTAACCTCTCCCGCATGTTGCTGGGCAGCTTCTTTTGCCCAATTGGCGCTTTGGAAATTTGTACCTGTGGAACTGTAGTAGATAATTGCAAGTTTTACTGTACTCATAATGATGACTTATTTTCAGTGAATTCTCGATGCCGCAAATAGGAAGCCAACCAAGGTGGCCGTTGGGGCCGTAACAACAAACTGCCATTAGTGGATGTAAGAATCTTCAACGGGTCCCTCAGCGAAGAGGGTTTGAAGCATTTTGGGAATATGAAATGATAAGGTGTCGCTATCTTTCCACCAGCCCCACCTGTATCTCTACATCGGGATTGTCTATGAGGTAGCCCGCAAGTTCATCGTTCATCGAAAAGCCTCTTTCTGAGGAGTACATATTTACCTGCAGTTGTTCTAATGGATCTATCACGAGAAATTTCAATGAAGACTTGCCCGGATTCTTTTGTATATTATCTGTAATGAAACTCACGAATTCCTTTGTTAGCGAAGCAGGCTCAACTTTTATTTCGAGCGAACGGGTTTGTGATTGTTTAAGGGTGTCAAGCAGGTTCATGGCCGTTACTTTGAACTCATATTGTTCGCTGTTGTACCGCTGCTTAAAGAAACCATTCACCAGCACGATCTTACCTTTACTCAGGTAATTCTCAAACCTCACGAAGTCATCGCTCCAGAGCATGATCTCGGTCTTGCCGCTAAAATCCTCCAATACAAGTATACCAAAACTTTTACCTGTCCGGGTAGTGCGATGTTGTGCATCAATTACCAATCCGGCAATTTTAAGTTGCTTGCCTGCATTTGCCTGCGCGAGGGTTACCGATTCCTTTACTTCATTAAAATCACTGATGGGCCTGATGCCATAGAAACGCAATTCGAACTTAAAGTGATCCAGGGGGTGGCCACTCATAAACATGCCCGTTACCTCTTTCTCGTAGTCTAGCTTTTCGGTGAGGGCCCACGGTTCGCAAATGGCTAACCGTGGGGGAGGTATTTCCTGCATCACAGCATCGCCAAAAAGGCTGTTGGAGCTTTGCACCTTGTTTGCCTGGTACTGGTTTCCAAACAAAATGATGCGTTCAAGGCCGCTCTTGTTGTCGTTGGGTGCCACAAAAAAATATTGTGCCCGATGAAATTCAGGAAAGCAATCAAATGCCCCCGAATAAACAAGACACTCCAACGACTTTTTATTTACTGCGCGTTGGTTAACGCGTTTAATGAAATTGAAAACATCCTGGTAATTTCCACCGGACTTTCTCTCTTCAATTATACTTTCAATAGCAGCATCGCCCACGCCCTTCAGGCCTCCCAATCCAAAACGTATTTCACCTCTGTCGTTTACGGCAAAGCCCTTCTGGCTCTCGTTTACATCGGGACCAAGCACCTTCAGTCCCATGCGCTTGCACTCTTCCATGAAGAAAGTGATTTTTTCTATGGCACCTGCGTGGTTAAGTACGGCCGCCATGTATTCGCTGGGATAGTGCGCTTTTAGGTAAGCTGTCTGGTAGGCCACGAATGCATAACAGGTAGAGTGCGATTTATTGAAAGCATATTGGGCGAAAGCTTCCCAGTCCGTCCACACTTTTTCGAGCACGGTCTTATCATGGCCTTTTGAAGAAGCGCCATCAATAAATACAGCCTTCATTTTGTCAAGCGTTTTGCGGTCCTTTTTGCCCATCGCCTTGCGCAAAATGTCGGCCTGACCTTTAGAAAACCCTGCCAACTTTTGGCTTAAAAGCATTACCTGTTCCTGGTACACCGTAATGCCATAGGTTTCTTCAAGGTATTCCTTCATATCGTTAATGTCATATGACACTTCTTCGCGCCCATGTTTACGCGCCACGTATTGTGGAATGTAGGCCATAGGCCCTGGGCGGTACAGGGCATTCATTGCAATGAGGTCTGCAAATTTGTCTGGCTTCAGTTCTCTAAGATATTTCTGCATCCCCGCACTTTCAAACTGAAAAGTAGCGTTGGTTTCTCCTCGCTGATAGAGCAAATAAGTTTTCTCATCATCCAGGGGAATATTATCTATCTCTATTTCCAGGTTGTAGTTCTGTCTGATAAGTTCCAGTGCGGTTTTGATAATAGATAACGTTTTCAGCCCAAGAAAGTCCATCTTGATTACGCCGGAGTCTTCAATCACGCTTCCTTCAATCTGTGTTACCCATAGATCGGAATCCTTGGAAGTAGCCACAGGAATCAGGTCCGTTAAATCTTTAGGGGCGATGATAATACCCGCAGCGTGGATACCGGTATTCCTTACGGATCCTTCTAATCTTTCTGCTTCATGAAGCACCTGCGCTTTAATGTCGTTTCCGCGGTATATTTCTCTCAGGCGTTTAACGTTTTCCAGGTCTTCCCCTCCAAGGCCTTCTTTTTCTTCCAGGCTTTTGGGGCCTTCCTTGGCAGTAAGAGGAGCTTGTAATACACGGCCAAGATCGGTACCGGGTTTGTCAGGTACCATCTTTGCGAGGGCATTCGCCTCCGGCAAAGGCAGGTCCAATACACGGGCCACATCTTTGATGCTCATTTTGGCTGCCATGGTACCATAGGTTATGATTTGTGCCACCTGGTTCTTGCCATATTTATCTACCACGTAGTCTATCACTTTCTGCCTGCCTTCATCATCAAAGTCAGTGTCTATATCCGGCATGCTCTTGCGCTCCGGGTTAAGAAAGCGCTCAAAGAGGAGATTGTACTTGATGGGATCTATGTTGGTGATACCAATACAATAAGCTACCGCGCTGCCGGCCGCTGAACCTCTGCCAGGGCCTACGAATACGCCAAGGTCCCTGCCTGCTTTTATAAAGTCAGAAACAATAAGGAAGTACCCTGCAAAGCCCATTTCCCTAATAACAGAAAGTTCGAAGTCTAGCCTCTCTCTAACCTCTTCTGTAATTTCACTGTAGCGTAGCCTTGCTCCTTCGAAAGTGAGGAAATGTAAGTAGTTCCATTGGTTGAAGTTACTGTCGTCCGTGCTTTGAAATTCCTTGGGTATCGGAAATGCAGGCAGCAGGATATCCTTTTTAAGATTCAGCACTTCTATCTTATCAACGATCGCATTGGTGTTATCTATCGCTTCGGGTATGTCGTCAAACAATTGCTTCATCTCATCCGGAGTTTTGAAATAGAACTCCGCATTCGGGAATTTGAAGCGTCTGTTTTTCACCTGTAAATCATCGTGCACAAGATCATCAAAACCGGGTGTGGATTGCTTCTCTCCAGTATTTATACAAAGGAGGATGTCGTGAGCATTGTAGTCAGATTTATCAATGTAGTGGCTATCGTTGGTAGCAATAACCTGAACCTTGAACTTCGTTGCGAACTTTTGAAGAACCTTGTTTATTTTCTCCTGTTCCTTCATATTATGCCGCTGCAATTCAATATAGTAGTCCTCACCAAACATATCAAGCCACCATTTGAACTCTTTTTCTGCGGCCTCTTCGGTGTTGTTCAGGATAGTTTGGGGAACATAGGCACCAATGCAACAGGTGGTTGCTATTAAACCTTCCTTGTATTGCTCAATCAACCTTTTGTCAATCCTTGGGTATTTGGAATAGTAACCCTCGATGTATCCAAGCGAAGTAAGCTTTACAAGATTTTTATAGCCTTGTGCGTTTTTGGCTAGCAGTACTTGGTGAAAACGCTCGTCTCTCTGCTCTTTTGAAAAGCTTTTCCGTGTACGGTCTTCAACAACGTAAAACTCACATCCCACAATTGGTTTTACTACCGGTGCCAGCAGGTCGCTGCCATCGTCTTTTTTCCCGACTACTTTCGTATTCTTCCAGGCCTGGCTTACAAAATCGAAAACGCCGAACATGTTTCCATGATCAGTGATAGCAAGACCGGGCATATTATGGGCCGCTGCCTTCTTGTACAGGCCTTCAATTGAAGCTGCCCCATCGAGCAGTGAATATTGGGTATGAACGTGTAAGTGAGAAAAATTGCACATCTTATTGTAAACTTCCGGCTAGCCGGTTAGATTGAATTTAAAAATCGAGACTCCTCTTGCCGCAATATTCGCAATTTAAGACGGTGGTTGCGTCAAGCTTATCCACAGCTTACTTATTCAGGATATTTAAGGAACATTTTATCCACCTTAACTTTTCTAAAATTGGTGGTTTGGTATTTTGCGGATAACCTTTGTGAGTTATGACCGTATTTCAGCGTCTTTTTATTGGGGCGGTGCTATTGTTGGCTTTCTCCAGTTGTAAGAATCTGAAGAGTATCACTGCCCGCGACAGTTCCACCCGGAAAAGTTCTGGCATCTCAGCTAAAAAAACAGCCCGGAAGAACGTTAAGTTCATTGATGGAATAGAGGTTTCGCCCGGCCACACCACTAAAGCTACGCGGCATAACAGCCGGATCGGGGCTGCTAAGCCCTTAAATATTGAGGGTAAAGGCCAAAAGACACCTGAAGGATTTAATATAGAAAATGCAGACTGGCTGCAGTTTAAGTATGCGATTATAACAGATGTTACCATCGAAAAGCTGTTGAATGTCGAGCTTTTGAAAGTGATAGATTACTGGTATGGTACACGTTATTGCATCGGCGGTAGCACAACGAACTGCGTTGATTGCTCAGCTTTTACACAAAACGTGTTGCGCGATGCATACAGCCTCGACGTGCCTCGCACAGCCCAACAGCAATATGACGCATGCGAACCCATCGATTTGTCCAATATGAAGGAGGGTGATCTTGTTTTCTTTAATACAGTCGGCCGCTCCGTTTCGCATGTTGGCATTTATCTCCTCAATAATAAGTTTGTACATGCATCTACCAGCGGCGGTGTAATGGTGAGTGATCTGAACGAGGCTTATTGGAAAAAACGATTTATCAGGGCCGGCAGGGCGAGAGCTGGTGCAACAGCAGGAAACTGATAAAAACCGACCTGTAGTGGCATTATGAAACAAAAGATACCTGCAACAATTCTGTTGACCATCAAGATATACGGGCTGGTTCTTGCTAGCTTTTTTTTATTCAGGCTTGCATTATTTATTACAGAACTGGATCGGGCTGATAATGCTTCCTTGTTCGATATCCTCCAGGCTTTCTTTATGGGGGTGAGGTTCGATACCGTCATTTTTGGTTATGTAATGGCTTTGCCCTTTCTCGTTATAACGGTATTTCATTTAATAAATCATAAGAGTAGGGCCAACAGGATTGTGACAGCAGTAGCGAGAATGTTCTTACTCATCTTTTTTGCCCTCACATTTATAGTTTGTGCGGCCGATATCCCTTACTTCAACCACTTTTTTGCCAGGTTTTCTACGGCTGCTTTTCAATGGGCAGATAGTCCCGCTTTTGTTATTAAGATGATATTTGAAGAGCCACGGTATTTCCTCATTATTCTTCCATTGGTAGTATTAATTATTGTCTTCGTAAAATTAGTAAATAGATGTTTTTACAATTACCTGAATAGCGAAAACAGGATTGGGTTATTACCTTCTATCCTTACATCAATATTGGTTGCCGGATTGTTGTTCCTGGGTATTAGAGGTCGTATTGACGAGAAGTCGCCCATACTTGTCGGTACTGCTTATTTTGGAAACCATCCGCTTTTAAACCAGTTAGGGCTCAACCCCAACTTCACATTGATGCGAAGTGTGCTCGACGACATGGAAGAGAAAAACAAGGAAATAAACTTCATTGAAACGGGGCTTGCCATCAAAAACGTACAGTCTTACTTAAATATTCAACAGCCGGATTCGGTTTACCCGTTACTCAGGAATATTAGTTTTGATTCCGCTGCTGCCCGACCATTCAACGTGGTGCTCATTCTAATGGAGAGCATGAGCGCCGAAAAGATGTCAAGGCACGGTAACAATGACAGCCTCACACCATTTCTCGATAGCCTGTCATACCAGGGCCATTATTTTGAGAATGCATATACGGCCGGCATTCATACCATGAATGGTATTTTCAGCACCTTATTTTCCTATCCTGCTTTGTACATGCAACACCCCATGAAAGAATCATCCATGTTGCGGTACATGGGTATTTATCCAACATTGAGATCGAAGGGGTATTCTACTATTTATTTTACCACCCACGACGGGCAGTTCGACAATGTTGAAGGCTTTCTTAAGGCTAATGATTGCGAAAAAGTGGTGGCCAAAGCTGATTACCCCTCCGAGTATGTAAAAACAACGTTGGGGGTGCCGGACGATTATATGTTCCGCTTCTCAATTCCAATTCTGAAT
>JAEZDR010000183.1 GCA_023433265.1 Bacteroidota bacterium
ATTTTGCGCTCCACCTGGAGAAACGAGAAAAAATAGGCTTGCCACATTTGCCCCATTAGTATTCCGCAAATTAGAATCGCCTGCAAAAGTTCCCGTAAACCAAAGTATGCTGATAAACCGAGAATTAAGCAGACAAACGGAAGTAAGTATAGTTGTATGGTGAAGACGGAGTTCCGGAAAAAGTAATAACGAATGCCCTGATAGTTCTGACTAAGAAAGATCACAGAACTGTTGAGCCAGCCGTTAACCACCTGGAAACTGATGACTGCGAGGGCCATTAAAAACGAATAATTGAAATACCCCTCTCCCTTCAAAATTTTGGTCAGCAGGAAAATGCTGACCATGCCTGAAATAGCTGGTATTAGTTTAGCAGGTACATACGACAATATGTCTTTATGCAAACTCTGGTGTTCCATGCCTTTGTTTAGCTAAGTTCATGTTACCGTCATTACGCATTACGTTTCTATACATTCTAATGCCGATGAGGTAAAAAAGCGTAGCAATAAACCCAATGATACCGCCAATGACACCACCTTTTAGACGACCCATTTTCTTCTTTTCTAATGGAAGTCTCGGTTGATCGAGCAACTGCAGCAGTGGTGTTTCCTTTTGTAAAGTTATTTTGGCTACCTCAAGGTGCTTAACCACCTCGCCATAGGCTGCTCCTAAAACGGTTGCCCGGGCTTGTCCTTGTTGCACTGGAGCTCGATTACGCTGGAAAGCCGGGTTAAGATTGAAAACGTTATCTAAGGACTGGGCTGTTTGAGTGATAGTGCCGCCTAGCAGACTTCTAAGGCTATCTGCTTCATTTTGGAGCATTGTAAGATTTTGGCGGGCGATTTTGGTCTTGGTTTCTACATAGTATTTCGTGGTTTCGTCGACCAAAAACCTTGTTAGAAAACATGAAAACACTTCATCTCCTGTTGTGGTTTTCACTTCATAGATAGAAGTCTTCTTATCGATCTTTTCAACTACCAGGCTTTCTTCAATTAGTTTTTCATGAACTTCACGAATAAGGCTATCCTGCAGCGGCGTCAAAGCTTGCTGATTTGCCGGAAAAGGAAAGGCATTTTTCGTCCTATCTTTTTTGGCCCAAACGCGGTCCAGTTCTCTTCCTTTTACATATCTATTAATAAGCAGTTCCCCGCTTCCAGGCACAGGTTTAAAAAGCGCGCGACGCAACATCAGCTCAGTTTTGAATAACGTGATGATGTTATCTCCCGAGAATGCATCATTGTTGGAACCTCCCAAGTCAAATCCGAATTGTGAAGCGAGCCCCATCAAACCAGACGACTCCTTCGCCGTAGAAAGAACAAATGAAGTTTTTGCTTCATAATCTGGCTTCGACAACCAAACTATCGTGATGGCAATTATTGCAAACACGAAACTTACGGCAAGAAATGTTTTCCATTTGCTTATAAGGTAGCGGGTTACACTACCAATCTTTATAAACATTTCCCGTAGCGAAAACTCGTCGTTTGAGGCAGTCATAGGATTATCTTGTAAGATTAATAATGGCGATGACAACGCCTGCAAGTGAAGCAATAGCACTGGCGAGGGCTATATTCTCCTGTGGGGATCTGCGTTGTTTTACATTTGAGGAAGCGTCTGGTACAATAATTTCCGAACCGGGTCGGATCTTAGGATAAACACGAAACAACAAGAAGTTTTTTGTAGAAGCAGCTTTCCCATTCGCATACAACACGTAAACCCTTCGTTTAGCAGCATTATCAGTATAACCGCCCGCAGAACTGATATAGTCTCTCAACTGATCCTGCGGATTATAAGGCACCTGAGTTGGAAACAGCACTTCTCCATTAACCCTGACCTGTGCATCGAACTTCGGTACGAAGATTTCATCTCCCTCTTGTATCTGCAAATCCTCAGCAATACCAGGATTCTTGATAATACGGGCAAGATCGAGCGGTATTTGATCCCAATCCCTTTTCAAGTCTTCAGCCAGGCTTGTATCCTTAAATTGTTCCTGAATCTTATCGATTTGCTTGAATTTAATATCGCTGGTTTTCTCTGCATTAACCCGCCTTTTCAAATAGGCCCCTTCCAGGTATGCTTCGGGAGTAAACCCCCCGGCTCTTCTAATGATGTCGCTTACTTGTTCGTTCCGTGAGGAAATAACGTAAGGACCAGGGTATTGGACCTGGCCCGAAACAACTACAGACAACAAAGGTGTATATCCCGGCTTCCTTCTGACAGTGATTACGTCAAACGGCCGCAAAACAATATCGTCTCCAGGTGCCAGATTACCACCAGTGGAAGGCTCTATTATTTCGCTGCTTCGCAAGTCGCGTTTTGTAAGTGTATCTCTTTGAATAATGCGTGAAACTTCAATCCTTCGCGGATACGCTGCATCTGTGAACCCACCAGCCATTACGATTGCATCCTTCAGGCGCAAGCTATCAACGTACGCAAATGATCCCGGATACCGAACCTCTCCCTGGATAACGATTGAATAGTCATCGCGCAGATGAAAAATTGATCGTATTAATACAATATCCTCCCGCTTCAATTCTATGTCATGTTGAGGGTGTCCCGCCAAAGCTTCGCGAATATCAAATGGAATTACTTCCTTGGTTAAATCTTCTTTTACTCTAACTATTTGGCCGCGAATATTGAAGGCATCTTCCCGTAAGCCATCAGCTTTTCTTATCAAGGTACTAACCCTCATGCTATCTGTCAACGCAAAATAACCCGGCCTGAACACAGCACCTTCAATGCTTACCCTGTTAGCATACCGATTTAATATTTTTCCAATTTCAAATAAGTCTCCTGTTTTTGGTTTGAAGGTACTATACTGCTCTGCACTCACATCATCTACCTGCCGCTCTTTATCGGTCAACCTGATTACCTTAATGGCTGCTTTGTAAGCGCTATCTGTAAAACCTTGCGCGAATTTTATTAAATCGACAATGCTTTCTGAGGGTAATACCTCGAAGTATCCAGGCCGCTTTATTTCACCGGCTAGTTCCACCCTTGTCCTGGCAGTAGGTATTCTGACAACATCATTATCCCTCAGCCGAATATTGTCTTCCAGTGTTCCGTTTAATAAGAATTTGTACAAGTCTACCTTACGTTCAACTTTGTTATTACGCACCAATTCAATTTCACGAAAACTACCGTGCCTGGATGGACCTCCCGCCTGGTATAATACATTGAACAAAGTGGATAATGACGACACCGTGTAAGTGCCGGGTCTTGCACTCCCAATAACAGTAACTCTAATGCTGCGAATCCGTGATAGGTTGACCGACAGCTTAGAACGGCCACTGGCTAAACTCCTGTACGCCGTAGAAC
>JAEZDR010000185.1 GCA_023433265.1 Bacteroidota bacterium
GGTATAAGCAGCTGTTATTTACATCCACACTCACCACTTATATAATATATGCCCATATTAGTAGGAACTATCATTGAGATGGGGGGACGATTAGTAGGGATGGCTACACTAACCGGAGAATAAGCGGCGGATTTATTACGATTTATAATATGGAACATGATTTGAATTAAATATAGTATTACTAACTGTATTATTAAACTCCCGGGAGGGAGCCGGGCGGTTGTAAACATAAGGCTGTTGAAAACCCATTTAAGGTGGGGAAAAACATGCCCAATTTTGCCTACCCGCTGGGGACACCAGGGTCACAACTTGCTGTTGGCGGATTGCTTTGAAACACAGGTACGAAATTATTACTCCGATAGTACCGTTAATTAACAGTTACCAGGTTGTGAATATGTCATCTTAATAAGTACCCGTACATCTTTCCTCATGTGTGTATAAGCTAAGGAAGTCCTTTACAGTACTGTATTTGCGATTGTTAATAGTTTGTGGTTTGAAGTGAATAGTGCCTAACTAATTAACTTTGGTTGTTGTTGATAAGTAATTTATTAAGAAATGCACATGGGTAATAGTAGTAGCTTTTTTATAAAAAACTAATTAATAAGAATATTACAATGGATATTAACACTGCTGATAAAGGGACACTTGAAAAAGCAAAAATGAATGTGGATTCCCGGGGATTCCTGGACATTGACCTGGATCCGGAACTTGATCTTTTTCACGAGATAGAGCGATTAAAGAAAGAAAAGAATGCAATTGTACTTGCCCACTACTACCAGGAGCCCGATATACAGGATGTTGCTGATTATATAGGCGACAGCCTGGGACTGGCACAGCAGGCAGCGAAGACAGAGGCCGACATGATCGTTTTTGCGGGCGTCCACTTTATGGCTGAGACTGCTAAGATTCTCAACCCAAAAAAGAAGGTGGTACTGCCGGATCTTAAAGCGGGTTGTTCGCTTTCAGATAGTGCTCCACCGGAGGTTTTTAAGCAGTTTAGAGACAGGTACCCTAACCACATTGTTGTTACCTATATTAATTGCAGTGCAGGAATGAAAGCGCTGAGTGATATCATTTGCACAAGCAGCAATGCAGAAAAAATAATTGAGAGCATACCTGCAGACCAGCCGATCATTTTTGCACCGGATAAAAACCTGGGTGCCTATCTTATAAAAAAGACGGGCCGCGATATGTTATTGTGGAATGGTGCCTGTATGGTTCACGAGATATTTAGCCTGGAAAAGATTACAAGGCTGAAAGTGCGCCATCCTCAGGCTAAGGTTATCGCTCATCCGGAGTGCGAAGAAGCTGTGCTTGCCGTGGCCGACTTTGTGGGCAGTACCACCCAGTTGATGAAATTTGCACTTCAGGATTCGGCAAAAGAGTTTATTGTGGCCACTGAGACGGGGATACTTCACCAAATGCAGAAAAATGCCCCTTCCAAGACCTTTATTCCTGCTCCGCCCAACAATGCATGTGCATGTAATAATTGCCCGCATATGAAGCTTAATACGTTGGAGAAGCTATACCTCTGCATGGAGTATGAAACACCGGAAATATTGATGGACGAAGCGCTCAGAGTTGCTTCGCTTAAGCCTATACAGCGTATGCTGGACATAAGTAAAGCTGCAGGTCTTTAGGGCGTTGTTTAGGGAAGATAGCTACGGAGAAGAGGAATTTGGAACCATTTTAGATTATTCTTTTTCTAAAATGGGTTAAAAATGAAAGATTTACGATTCCCCGCACTCCTTGTAGTGCTGATGATAAGCTTATCGTCATGCGAAATAATTGGTGATATTTTTAAAGCGGGTATCTGGGTAGGTATCATCCTCGTAGCCATCATTGTTATGATTATTATGTGGGTACTTAGAAAGATGCGTCGCTAGTGGGCGAGAATATCTTTTGTGGGGACCGGTTTAGATTTCCGCAGGTTCAGATAGTGCTTATAACATTGCCCGATGTAATACCCGAGTTCTATTTCATTTACCTGGGTTAGCATAAAAAAGTTGGGCCGGTAATACTCCATAAAATCTAACAGTTCATCTCCTTTTAGCCCGGTGAGCTGAGACACAAAACGCTTACTAAAGCGGTAGTCGATGTATTTATCCTGTTCCTGTGCTAATAAACGTTCCTGGAGGCTCATCATCCTCCTGTTATGCTTAAAGCGAAACATGTTGATGATTTCATTAAGGTCAAAGCCTACTGAAAGACCACCGGGAACATAATTAGGCGTAGTTGAAATGCTAAGACCAGGCTTTTTGAAAGCAAATGCTTTTGCGTAATACTGCCTGTTGAGCAGGGAATCGAGCCGATAATTACTACTCCTCACTTTTACATCGGGAAGCAGCCTGGCGTCAATATGAATTGCAAGATCGAAATTGGCTGCGTTGGTTATGGTATCTACAAAGTATTTCACCGTGTTTTTGCCGAGGAAAGAAAACCAAAGCGAGTCGCCTGTTTGCACATTGATGGCATATCTCCCAAGCGAATCGGTAACCACACCCCTATTGCCGGTTTTGATAACCGAAACTCCTTCCAGTGGCTTGCGATTATACTGATCGTAAACAGTACCCTCTACTATGAATGTTTTCTGAGCAAAGGAATGGATGGTATGACCTAGTAAAAATGATATGATTAGCAGGAGATAGCGCAACTATTCATTTTCCAGTAATATTATAAAAGGAAAGGATGCAACGATCTGGTAACTGTTGTATTTAACAGCAATTTCTATCATCGACCCATATAGACCATCAAAATCTGAACATCACTGGGGTTTACCCCACTTATGCGACTTGCCTGACCAAGCGTCCGCGGTTTAATCTTTATAAACTTCTGGAGCGCTTCGTTACTTAGTGCTGCAACTCGTTCATAATCAAACATTTCTGGAATAATTAGGTCTTCCATTTGCGACATTCGATCTACAAGATCCTTTTCTTTTTCGATGTAACGTTCGTACTTAGTTTGAATCTCTGCCTGTTCAATTGCCTCCTTTGAGAATCTCCCTAGGGCGTCTTGAATCCTGGGTACGGCATCTATCAGTTGTTGCAAGGATAACTGCGGTCGCAAAACAACCTTAGCTAGTTTTTGTTTTTCAAGCAAAGGAGAACTGGCCAAAGACTGCAGCAACTGATTAACCTCAGTGGGTTCAATACTAAGTTGGTTGAGTACCTTAGTGATTTCAGCAACAGCATCCTTTTTATCTTGTACGAGCCTCATTCGTTCATCGGAAGCCAATCCAAGTTCGAAGCTTTTTTGTGTTAGCCTCAGGTCGGCATTGTCCTGGCGTAAGAGTGTCCTGTATTCTGCCCTGCTGGTAAACATCCTGTAAGGTTCATCGGTTCCTTTGTTGATGAGGTCATCAATCAGTACCCCGATGTAGGCTTCTGATCTTTTGAGTGTGAAGGCCGGTTTACCTGCAACTTTATTGTGAGCGTTAATGCCGGCCATTAATCCCTGGCAGGCGGCTTCTTCGTACCCGGTGGTACCGTTGATTTGCCCGGCGAAGAAGAGGTTCTGTATTTTCTTTGTCTCTAGCGTGTAGGTAAGTTGGGTTGGCGGAAAATAATCATATTCAATGGCGTAGCCCGGCCTGAAGAATCTGGCATTTTCAAATCCAGGCACTTTACTTAAGGCAGTGTGCTGCACCTCTTCAGGTAATGAAGTAGAGAAACCATTAACGTAGATTTCAACAGTATTAAAACCTTCGGGTTCAACAAAAAGCTGGTGCCTGTCTCTATCGGCAAACCTGTTGATTTTATCCTCGATACTTGGGCAATAGCGCGGCCCAACCCCTTCTATTCTACCGGTAAACATTGGGCTTCGATCGAAGCCGGTTTTCAGGAGGTCATGTACTTCCGGGCTGGTATAAGTGATGTAACAGCTACGTTGCTGCAGGGGAGTTATTTTATTCGTCGGAAGAAAGGAGAATCCGACAATTTCCTCGTCACCCTTTTGCTCTTCCATTTTAGAATAATCAAGGCTACGGCCATCTATTCTAGGAGGTGTCCCGGTTTTGAGGCGGTCGCTTTCAAAGCCTAGTTCTACCAATTGTTCCGTGATACCAGTGGCTGCCTTCTCCGCCACCCTGCCGCCGCCCAGTCTCTTTTCGCCGATGTGAATGACCCCGTTTAGGAAGGTTCCGCTGGTGATGACAACAGATTTAGCCTCAATGCGGTGGCCTAGTCCTGTTATTACCCCGGTAACCGTATCGTTTTTTACAATAAGGGAAGTAACCGTATCCTGGTAAAAGTCGACATTGGAAGTGTTTTCCAGCATCTGGCGCCATTTGGATGCAAACGCCATACGGTCATTTTGTGCCCGGGGGCTCCACATTGCCGGCCCTTTGCTTCGGTTTAGCATTCTAAACTGGAGCATAGATTCGTCTGTTACAATACCGCTGTAGCCGCCAAGGGCATCGATTTCACGAATTATCTGGCCTTTTGCAATACCGCCCATGGCCGGATTGCAGCTCATTTGGGCTATAGTATGCATGTTCATAGTAACCAAAAGCACCTTGCTGCCAAGATTAGCTGCAGCTGCAGCCGCTTCACAACCAGCGTGCCCTGCACCAACAACAACAACATCGTAATGAAGAAACATGAAGCAAATATAACCGAAGGAAAGAGGTTGCGAGTTAATGTAGGGTTAGGGTTTGTTTCCAGAAAGAACAAAGCCGCCGTCATATCTCTTGTTCCACGTGGAACATGCCGAGCATTTAACGTTCCACGTGGAACAAGACGTTAATTTAACAGGAAAGATGTTTTAGTCAACTTTTATCGGAGGTTGGCTGTGTTAATGTTCCCCTTCGAATGTTAATGCGGGACTTAAACATTTGTAGGCAAGGGATATAAAACGGATTTAATCGGTTACCTCTAACCATCATAGAAATGGAGACGGAGTGTTTCTCATTGTCGAGAACCTCTTACGACGCTTGAGGTGTCGTGGTTTAGTCCATCCTAATGCGACCGTTCAAGGCAGAAGTATATTCAAAGAAGCATGGCTATTGGGTCTGCAAGATTGTTGGTACAATACCTATGATGGGCTACTGAGGATCTCTCAGCACTTTTACATCTAGGAGGGTTGATTTTGCTGGGAAGTCTTTCTGTTGCTCGTCTGTGGGTTTGGGGAACCAAGGGTTGTAACTAAGTTAGCCCTCAGCCTGCTGCCTTACGGGTTAGGGTCAGCCAGGTGATTTCGTACTGTAATTAGGAACTCGCGGCGTGCCACGCCGATGAGTCTATTTAAGTGCCCGGGTTCTGGATATAGTTTGTAGGTGGATTATCGTTTTTACTGTTACCTCTCGTCGGTTAAAAAGGGAGGCTGACAACTGTTTCGATTGGGGGGAACATCAGCTATTGCTGTTCGAACAATGGTTCTCTTGAACTAGGATTTTTATTATGGAGCCTTATTCGTTCCACGTGAAACGGTGGGTTAAAAAGAGAACTGCGAACTGCTGAAGTCCTGAACCATGAAGACAGACTCGGTGTTTCCATAGTTGGTGAGGCCAATACCCATATCGGTATATACAGGGTTAAGGAGGGTGCGCCGGTGTCCGGGAAACTCCAGGCCATGGTCGAGGTAGAGCATAACGAGGGAGAGGAGCATTTTGCCGCCGCCCAGGCTAATGTTTTCACCGCCGTAGTTTCTCAGGCCTGCTCTTTTAAAACGTTTTTGGAACGTGGTACCGTCAGTGGAAGTATGTTGAAAGGGAGCCTTTTTGAGACCGATATCATCTGCATGGGACTGTGCAATATGCGTCAGCGTATCGTTAATGCGCAGCAAAGGCATAGCGGGAGCATTATAAAGTTCGTACTTTAATTCCCAGGCGTATGTACCCGATTTTAGCTGGGGAAAGAGGTTGATGATAGGAGCACATATACTGTCCCAGAACTTTTTTGGGTTTTGGCGGCTATAGTTAGTCCAATATAGCAACTCCTTTGCGTCAGCGCTTAAGCTGTTATATTGAGGGAGGTTACTACACCACTCTTCGATAGATAAGTCTCTGGTAACCACCACTTTAATGGGGCGGTCCTCCAGGCTAACAGTGCTGTATTGGGCTTGTACCAACAAGGGTAGACTCAGGATAAGGATTAAGAGGTATTTCACGTGCGCTTTCAAGGGTTTTGTTGCCAATATAAACGTATATATTGATCCTCTTTATTGCGCATTTGTTTAATGTCTTCGATTAATTTGTCCTTAAAGCCACAAAGGTGCAATGCACCGTGGAAGATGACGCGGAGACATTCGTCTGCGTACCGGGTATTGTGAGTGAGCGAATTTTCTTTTACCCTATCCAGGCTGATGTATATTTCACCAGTTATTTCGCGCCCCTCGGAAAGGTCGAAGGTTATGATATCAGTATAATCGTCATGGTTCAGGAAACTTTGGTTGATGGAAAGGAGATAATCATCGGAGCAAAAGATATAAGTAAGTTGCTCTAACGGTCTCTTTTCTTTTTCAAAGAGCTGTATAAGAAAGGATTTTAGCGATGCTTTATTCCTTAGGGAAAGCTTACGATCGGCATATCTGAAAGTTATCGTGGGCAAAGCCTATTTTTGGTTCCAAAATTCGTAACAAAAACGAAATCAACACCGATACTTTTACTTGTATGAAGAGATTGTCTGAGCTAGCCACTGGAAAAAAAGCGGTGATCAAGAGTTTCGAGGGAGACGACATCTTCATTAAACTAATGGAAATGGGATGTGTACCAGGCGAGATCGTGAGGGTAGAACAGCGAGCGCCGCTCGGCGACCCTATATCTGTTTCCGTAGCAGGGTATAGGTTAAGCCTCCGGCTGGACGAAGCACAAAATATTTTCGTAGAGGAGATTTGATATGCATGTCGGACTATATTTCGGATCGTTCAACCCTATCCACATTGGCCACCTCATTATTGCGAACCATGTACTAAATGCTACCGATGTAGAGAAAGTATGGTTTGTGGTATCACCTCAAAATCCGTTGAAACCCTCCGCAACCCTGCTAAACGAATATGACAGGCTGCATCTTGTAAACCTGGCTATAGAAGGAAACAGTCATTTTATGGCATCGAGCATCGAGTTTAAGCTTCCTAAACCTTCTTACACTGTGGATACAATGGCTTACCTCATGGAGAAATACCCACAACATCATTTTTCGATCATCATGGGCGGTGATAGCTATCAAAACCTGCCCAGGTGGAAAAACAACGAGGTACTGAAAGCAAGGTATAGGTTTATTGTTTACAAGCGGCCTGGATTTGATATTGCCCCGGGCGAAAACAATACAGTTGTCCTTGAAGCTCCCCTGCTTGATATTTCGGCCACTACCATTAGAAAGCTGATACTGGAAAAGAAGTCAATCATGTACCTGGTACCCGACTCCGTAAGGGGCGAGATAGAAGCAAACCGGTATTACCTCCCAAAGGTTTAAGAAACTTATCTTATTGATATTCAATGTGCTTGCATAAAAAGCTGAGCCTAAGAGGGCATGCTATTGAAATGTTATCCCTCTACTGGATTTTAATAGTCCTCCCCCTTCAGGATGTAGGTAGTTATCGCTAGTAGAACCAACCTAGTAGCAGGCAGGCTATTACTATGAAAGGTGCTGGTACACGGGTAAATGAAAGGATTGCAAAAGAGGCTACGATGATGCCGAGGTCAAGCGCATACGTCGTAAAAGAGTGCGGAAGCTTCCAATAGAGATCATTAATAAGGAAAAAGGTAGATCCGATCATGATACCTACTACTGCAGCATTGATTCCTTCCAAAGCCCGAAAGATGATAGCATAGCGTTTTAAGTTGTGCCATACCGGAAAGAAGAAGAGAATGAGCAACAGGCTGGGCAGAAAGATAGCAACGACCCCTATGCAACATCCAAGGAGTTGCATGCCGGGACCCCTCTCCTTCAATACGGTACCGCCGGTGAATGCGCCGATGGAAAACACCGGGCCGGGAATAGCCCTCACCATACCTGAGCCAATAAAAAACTCTTTCTGCTCCATCCGCAATACGTTGGGGTTTTTTTCCTGTACCGCACGGGTTTGCGGGCGAACTACATATTGTTCGTACATCATGGGCATTAATACATCTCCCCCGCCAAAAACGAGGCTGCCAAAACGATAGAAGTTTTCGAAGAGGTTGTAGGCGCCCCGGTTGGGCCACTCTTGTTTACGAGCCGTTTCGCTGAGAAAACCGGCAATGAAAAAAAGCAGCAGAAACAACGCGATATTGCCCCATTTTATCTTTTTAGGCGGTGTACCTTTTTGGGGAATCCTTTTATCACTGAAATTGGTGGCAATACCCCCGGCAACGATGAGCAAGGGAAAGATCCAGGGCGTTTTAAACAAGAGATAAGTGAGGATGGCGCCCACTACCATAATTACAGTAGTGATGGTGTTGTGTACAAGAATTTTGTACATTCTGAAGGCTGAAAAGGCAATAAAGCCTATAGCCATAGGAGGAATGAACTGGAAGATGTTGTCCTTTATTTGTTGATCAGGCATCCACTCCAAAAGGAAAGACAATCCACCCATGAGGAAGGAGGCAGGAAAAATCCAAATAAGAAAGGAAAGCAAACCCAGGATGAGCCCGCCACGCTTATAGCCAATAAGGGTAAGCATCTGTGTTGACGAAGCCCCTGGCAGCATTTGACAGAAACCGTTATACTCTATCAGTTCCTCTTCTGATACATCCCTCCGTTGGTGGACGAAGGTCTTCAACATCATTCCAAAATGCCCCTGGGGGCCGCCAAAGGCTGTAATCGTATACATGAAAACAGCCTTTAGGAAAGGAACGTGTCTTAGGAGGGTCAATTAGTTGCGTTTACGCTAAGATAAAGACTGTTACGGAACAAAATGCTGTAGAGGTTTCCAAAGGAGATGATACATTTGTTTTATGCGACAAATCAGGCGCTTAACTACAATCGGATGTCTTGTAATATTGGGTTCGTGTAAAACAACTAAACCTTTTGTTTCGGCTTTTGAACAAACTGTGATGCCAGGCAACGTGCGCGCAGACAGGGTGAACAACAAGGAGCTTGGGGGGCCTGCGAACCATTTACAGATTTTTGTTCAGTCAGGTGATGGAACAGCACCTTGTTATAACAGGGTAGTTTATCGCAATAGCCTGTACAAGGTGGCGTTCTTTAGCGTTGAAGTGGTACCGCCCTATTTGAAAGAAATCGCTGGTTACCAGCCAAGGAAGGCTACGTGGATGGCTGCGGACCCTGAAGACAGGATAGCACGCGATTCGTCGTTGAGCGAAGGATGGATACGCCTGCTGTCGGACAGCAATAAAAGTTGTAAAGCTGTTGAGGTAGAAATCAAAAAAGCAGCGCCGCTGGAAGCAGAATAATAAGGACATTGCAACACCTTTTCAATTCGAAATGGCTTAGTCCTGGAGGTTAGCAGTTTTTACGAGTTCTTTTACGTCAAGCACTTTGATTTTCTTCCCATCGAGGTCGAGAATGCCATCGCGTTTAAACTCGGAGAGCAATCGGATGGTAGATTCTGTAGCCGTACCTACAAGGTTTGCAATTTCTTCTCTTGACAGCCGAACGTTGAGGGTTTTGTTATCGCCTTCGTAGCCGTATGTTTCCTGGATGAAAAGGAGCGTTTCTGCGAGGCGTTCCCTAACAGGTTTTTGAGCCAGGTGAGTAACCTTTAGTTCTGCCTGCTTAAGCTCGTCGCTCAGCAACTTCATCATCTCGAAAGCGAGCGTCGGGTCTGTTTTAAGTGCATGTAAAAACAGTTCGCGGGGAATGAAGCAAACATGCGCATCTTCAAGCACCACAGCAGATCCGTTGTACCTGTCGCCGCTTAACAGCGCACGGTAACCAATGATATCGCCGGCTTTAAGTAGTCTTGTAATTTGTTCTTTTCCGTCATCACCTAGGTGTGACAATTTTATTTTGCCTGAATTGATGCAATAAACGCCGAAAGGGTAAGCACCTTCGTTGAATAGCACCTGCCCTTTTCTATAAAGATTGCAAACCTTTTGACGGGTGATGTCGTCCATGCTTTCAGCATTCGCCTTGCAAAAGATGGCTGTAAACCTGTGGTTACAAGTGCAGCATTCGGTATTGTTCATTCCCATTTTCATAACATAGCAAAGCTAGACAGGGGGTATTTGTCAACTTATGACCGCGGTCAGCAGAAAACCTAATCCAAACTCTGATTAGAGGAGGCAGCCAACTTTAACATTCTGTCGAACTGCTCAGGCGAAAGGTCATTGTAAAAGAAGAAAACGGGGTTGATGGGCCTCCCGTTTTTATGCACTTCGTAGTGAAGATGTGGGCCGGTGCTTTTACCTGTATTGCCCACGTAGCCAATGATTTCGCCCCGTTTAACCTGCCTGCCGTTGCGTGTTTTAATCTTGTACATGTGACCATACAAAGTTTCGTAACCATAGCCATGGTTAATTACAACGTGGTTTCCATATCCCCCGGCATTGTAACCAGAGGTTTTTACGCGCCCGTCAGCGGTGGCATAAATGGGTGTGCCCTGCGGAGCAGTGAAGTCGAGCCCCTGGTGCATTTTTGTTACTTTATAAACAGGGTCAATCCTGAGACCATAACCTGATGCAACCCTTGTGAGATTTTTATTTGCGACGGGCTGAATGGCAGGAATAGCAGCTAAAAGTTTTTCTTTATTACGCACCATATTACCGATGTCGTTATAACTCTTTTCCTGGTAGGCTATCCTAAGCTTCAGGCGATTAAGCTGCTGGATGAGGTTTGCTTGCAACTGATCTTCACTCATGTTGCTAACAAGTTGGATTTCTTTACTCCGTTCCATTTCTTTAAGCCTGGCGCTGTCGGGTACCGGATTCGCCTCGAAAATGGCCCTGTAGATTTCATTATCACGCCTTACAAGTTCATCCATTTCCTGTTCTGTAGCCTTCAGTTGCTGGCGAAGTAAATTGATGGAGTGATGCAGCTCCTGGTTTTGGCGTTGCAGGCTTTTCTCATTGGCCGAAGGAAAGTATTTATAAACCAGCAAAACCACTACGCCAGCGGTAACCAGTGATGAGGTGATAAAGCCAAACACCCTCAATAGTTTTACCCTGAGTGGAGTAACCAGCTTTTCGAACCTAAGCGTATGTGTATTATAGAAGTACTTGATTTTCTTCATTCGCTTGTGCGTCTTTCTCCTGTATGCAGATAAAGGCAATCCCTTTACCTTTGATGCCCTTGTAACAGAACAAAGATAACAGCAATCACGCTCTTATTAGCCCTGTGGCAAGGCAGAGGCAAACAAGCGCATCCACGTATATGACATCACAAGAAATCAGGCAGAAGTTCCTGGACTTTTTTGCAGCCAAAGAACATTTGATTGTACCCTCGGCTCCTATCGTAGTTAAGAACGATCCCACGTTGTTATTTACGAACGCCGGGATGAACCAGTTCAAGGATTATTTTTTAGGCAACAGTAAGCCTGCGAGGCCCCGCATTGCTGATACACAAAAATGCCTGCGGGTGAGTGGTAAGCATAACGACCTGGAAGAAGTTGGTGTTGACACATATCATCACACAATGTTTGAGATGCTGGGCAACTGGAGCTTTGGAAACTATTTTAAAAAAGAAGCCATTGCATGGAGCTGGGAACTGCTTACGAAAGAATACGGCCTTGATGCCGAAAGGCTCTACGTTACCGTATTTGAAGGTGATGATAAGTTAGGCTTGCCGCAGGATTTTGAAGCCCTGGAAGAATGGAAGAAAGTAATAGCTGAAGACAGGATTCTATACGGAAACAAGAAAGATAACTTTTGGGAGATGGGCGATACCGGCCCATGCGGTCCCTGTACCGAGATACATTTTGACAGCCGGAGCGATGAGGAAAGAAAAGCACAGCCGGGGAAGCAGCTGGTGAATGCAGACCACCCGCAGGTGATTGAAATATGGAACAACGTGTTCATACAATTCAACAGGCTAAAAGATGGTTCCCTTGAAATGTTGCCAGACAAGCACGTGGATACCGGCATGGGCCTTGAACGCCTTGTGCGCGTAATGCAAGGCAAGCAAAGTAATTATGATACCGACATCTTTACACCAACCATAGCGCTTACGGAACAACTCGTAAATAAAAGCTACGATGCTAAGGCTATCCCTTCAGACAGAAAGCAATGGATGCAGGCTGTTGCCTTCAGGGTAATGGCGGATCATATAAGAGCCATTTCTTTTACAATTGCTGACGGCCAGCTTCCTTCCAACACAGGCGCAGGTTATGTGATACGCAGGATACTGCGCCGTGCAGTCCGGTATTATTTCTCTTACCTTGATTACAAACACCCGTTGCTATATAAATTGGTGCCCTTGCTTGCCGCACAATTTGAAAATGTATTTCCTGAGTTGAAGAAGCAGGAAGAGTTTGTAGCAAAAGTTATCAAGGAAGAAGAGGAAGGATTTTTACGTACCCTTGAAAAAGGTCTCCGGAAGTTTGATGAACTTACAAACCTGGGCGAAGGTGACAAAGTAATTGCAGGGAAAAGTGCGTTTGAACTGAGCGACACTTTTGGATTTCCTATAGACTTAACCGAACTGATAGCCCGTGAACGCGGCTGGACGGTGGATATAAAAGGATTTGAAGCAGCAAGGAAAGAACAACAGGAGCGCGCAAGAAAAGCAGGCGCTATTGATTCAGAAGACTGGGTGGTGCTTGACGACTTTTTTGTGAATGAGTTTGTGGGGTACGATTCGCTTGAGATAAAAACGCGGGTAGTAAAATACCGTAAGGTAAAAGCAAAAGGAAAAGAAGTATTCCAGGTGGCCCTTGAAGCAACGCCGTTTTATGCAGAAAGCGGCGGGCAGGTGGGCGATACCGGCGTATTGCTGTTTGGCGATGAAGCTATAGATGTAATAGATACCAGGAAGGAAAACGACCTGGTTATTCATGTTGTCGAAAGGCTGCCCAAAGATGTGCAGTCACCTGTATTGGCGCGTGTTAACGCGGCAAAAAGACACGCCACCACCATCCATCATACAGCAACACACTTGCTGCACGCAGCCTTGAGAAAAGTATTAGGCACCCATGTGGCACAAAAGGGAAGCCTTGTGAATGATGAATACCTGCGATTTGACTTTTCGCATTTTGCAAAAGTTAGCGACGAAGAGCTGGGAAGAATAGAGGCTTTGGTAAATGAGAAGATCAGGGAAAATATACTCGTGGTTATTAAGACTATGAAGAAAGACGAAGCCATTGCCACCGGTGCTATGGCTTTGTTTGGTGAAAAGTATGGCGATGAAGTGCGGGTAGTTATTATTGATCCGGCATATTCCATTGAATTATGCGGTGGTACGCATGTTGATTCTACCGGGTCGCTGGGATTCTTTAAGATACAGGCCGAAACGGCAGTAGGCGCGGGTGTAAGAAGGATAGAGGCTGTATGTGGAAGAGCTGCTGAGCACCTGGTGTTGCAACAGTTTCATCTTGCACAGCAAGTAAGAGAGTTACTAAAAAGCCCAAAAGATATAGCGAAAGCACTTACCGCGGTTTTAAACGAGAACCAACAACTCCGGAAACAATTGGAGTCGCTGGAAGCAAAAAGACTAAGCCAGTTGGAAGCTAGCTTACTCCAATCGGCTGAGCAGCTAAACGGAACAAACTTCCTGGG
>JAEZDR010000027.1 GCA_023433265.1 Bacteroidota bacterium
GTTTAGTTGCTGCCGGTGCTGCAGTAGCTCCTGTAGTTTGATGAGCTTCACATTTTCATGCTGCGCTGCGATTCCCGTTACGATTGCGGCTGTATTGTCAGTTGAATGGTCGTCAACCACGATTACCTCAAGTAGATCCTTTGGGTATTTGGAGTTAATGATGCTATACACACAGAGGCTAATGGCATCTTCCTCGTTACGCGCCGGGATAATAACTGTAAAGCTGGTTTGGTGGGCGGCGAGCTTAGGCCTAAACACCTTCAGGCGTTGAAACCAACTGATGTATCGGTACATCAGCAACACGTAAGCCGCTACAAAAACGGTGGTAATTAATAACAGAAGCTGCGTGCCGCTCATGAAACAAAGAAAAGATTTTAGCAGCAAGTGCTGCCTATATCCTTTCAACAAACCTGCTTTTAGCAGGCTTTTGGGGTTAAATGATAGGGTTTAGTATTGAATTAGCTGGAAACACATTTGCGTTTTCCCGGCTTCAAACACCCTATACCTGTAGCAGGAGTGCATAGGTTAACCGTAAGCCCGGCTCAGTGGATTTGGGAAAGGTTTTTCCCGCAACGAGTTGAAGAGAATGATTAGTTATAACTCAAAATCAGGCAGCATAGATGTGGTAAATTCTGCTAACTTTGAAATAGTTGCATAACTAACTATATGTCAAACAACCATTTTAAAAAGAGTGAGTTATATAGTGCCATTACCGGCATGGCTGCAACTGCTGTGGCTCGAAGATTGCAAAAGAACTTCAGGGCAGCGGGGCTGGAAATTACCATTGAGCAATGGAGCATCCTATATCACTTGTGGAAGGAAGACGGGTTGAGTCAACAGGAGTTATGCAATCGCACTTTCAGGGATAAGCCGAGCATAACAAGGTTGGTTGATAATCTTGAAAAACAGAAACTGGTAAAGCGTGTGGCTGATAAGAAGGACAGGAGGGTAAACCTGGTTTGCCTTGCCGAAGCGGGTAAGCAACTGCAGGAGGCAACAATTGAAATAGCAAACGAGACAATGAATGAAGCCCTCGCGGGAGTGTCGAAAGAGGATGTGGAACTGGTAAAGAAAACACTACAGAAAGTTTACGATAACCTATCATAATAAGAAACCATGGAAGCACAGTCAGTAAATGCCAAAGCTATCAAGGGGGGAGAGTGGATCATTAAAGAGAGCCTGCCTTCAGAAACCTATATCCCGGAGGACTTCAACGAGGAAGAAAGGATGATATATGATATGTGCAAGCAGTTTCTTAAAACAGAGGTTGCCCCCATTCTTGACAGGATTGATAAACTTGAGCCGGGACTTATGCCTGCATTGCTTGAAAAGGCTGGTGAGCAGGGTGTGTTGGCAGCTTCCTTTCCTGAGCAGTATGGCGGGCTTGGAAAGAATTTTATTACGTCCACCATTGTAAACGAAGCTTTGGGTGGGGGCCACTCTTTTTCTGTTGCCATTGCAGCCCATACGGGTATTGGATCTTTACCTATTTTATATTTCGGCACCGACGAGCAAAAACAGAAGTACATTCCAAAACTTGCCACCGGCGAGTGGAAGGGAGCTTACGGCCTTACTGAACCCAACAGTGGCAGCGATGCCCTGAGCGCCAAAACCACCGCAAAGTTGAGTGAGGATGGCAAGCACTACCTGCTTAACGGCCAGAAGTGTTGGATTACCAATGGGGGCTTTGCCGACGTGTTTACTGTTTTTGCCAAAATTGACGGAGAGAAGTTCACCGCATTTATAGTAGAAAAAGGCTTTGAGGGTTTCACCCAGGGAGCAGAAGAACACAAAATGGGCATAAAGGGTTCTTCTACTGTACAGCTTTACTTCCAGGATTGTAAAGTGCCTGCAGAAAACTTACTGGGTGAGGAAGGCAAAGGACACGTGATAGCCTTTAATATTCTCAACATAGGCAGGTTGAAGCTTTGTGCAGCCGCATTGGGAGGCGCCAAAGCTGCTTTCGATTACACCCTTCCCTACGCTGTTACGCGTGAGCAATTCAAGCAACCTATAGCCAACTTCGGCGCCATTAAACATAAGCTTGCTGAAATGGGCATCAGGCTTTGGGTTACCGAATCGGCCCTTTACAGGTCATCGCAATGGATTCAAGCCAAAGAAGATGAACTGCTGTCAGAAGGCAAACCCTTTAATGAAGCACTGCTGGGTGCAGCAGAGGAATATGCCATCGAGTGTGCTATTCTTAAAGTGCTGGGTAGTGAAACGCTGGATTTTGTTGTGGATGAGGGCGTACAGGTGTTTGGAGGCAATGGTTTTAGTGAAGAGTATGCCATCAGCAAAGCTTATCGCGACAGCCGCATTAACCGCATTTTTGAAGGAACGAACGAAATTAACAGGCTCCTCATCCTTGATATGACGCTCAAGCGAGCAATGAAAGGAAAGCTTGACCTGATGGGGCCGGCGATGAGCGTGCAAAAAGAACTGATGAGTATACCTGACTTCGGCAGCGAAGAAGAGGAAGCTTTTTCCAAAGAGAAAAAATATGTAGCCAATTTTAAGAAAGCAATCCTGATGACTGCCGGCGCCGCCGTGCAGAAGCTGATGATGAACCTTGATAAGGAGCAGGAGATACTGATGAACATTGCCGACATGGCCATTATGACATATACAGCTGAAAGCGCATTGCTAAGGCTGATGAAGCTGGCAGACTTAAAAGGTGATGCTGCAACCGCGATAGAAACAGATATTGTACGAACCTACATATACGACTGCGCTGATGCTATCAACAAAGCAGCTAAGGATGCACTTGCCGCGTTTGCAGAAGGAGATGAGTTGAGGATAATGAACATAGGCATCAAACGGTTTACCAAGGTAGAGCCCTTCAATACCAAAGAAGCAAGAAGAAGGATTGCTGCGAGGCTGATAGAAGCCGGCCATTATAACCTGTGATTTTGGATATAAGGAGTATCGGAATGTGTTGAACCCCGGTGCAGGTAGTTTACTTGCTCGCACTCTATAGCAATAGAATTGATATGAATGCCGCATTAAGCGGCATTTATATTAATAGGGCTCCAAAACCTAACGCTAATTATCTTTTTTGCTGATGAATGTCATACCCCCGCCCTTGCCACCTCCGTAAGTTGCAAGCAAATTTTTACAGTATGTCAATCATTGCTTCTGACATTGAGATTGCTCAATCAGCGCCCATAAAGCACATCAGGAACATAGCTGCCAAGCTTAATATTCCGGAGGAAGATTTGGAGTATTATGGAAAGTATAAAGCAAAGCTCCCTATAAGCCTCGTTAATGAGGATAAGGCAGCCCATGGCCACCTTGTGTTGGTGACAGCTATCACGCCTACACCGGCGGGTGAAGGAAAAACAACGACGAGCATTGGATTGACAGATGGGTTAAACCACATAGGTAAAAAAGCAGCCGTAGTATTACGAGAACCATCCCTGGGCCCTGTGTTTGGTATGAAGGGCGGCGCTGCCGGCGGTGGATATGCGCAGGTAATACCTATGGAAGATATCAACCTGCACTTTACAGGCGATTTCTCGGCTATTGAGAAAGCTAACAACCTGTTGTCTGCCATGATTGACAATAATCTGCAAAACAAGAAATACAGCCTTGGTATTGACCCACGCAGCATATCGTGGAAGCGTGTGATGGACATGAACGATCGTGCATTGCGCAGTATCGTTGTAGGCCTTGGTGGTTCGGCTAACGGCATTCCGCGCGAAGACGGATTCAACATTACACCTGCGTCTGAGATAATGGCTATACTTTGCCTTAGCAAAGACTTTGAAGACCTGAAGTTCAGGCTGGGTAATATTTATATCGGCAACACGTTTGACGGCGAGCCTGTATTTGCACGTGACCTCAAAGCCGTGGGTGCAATGGCAGCTTTGCTTAAAGATGCCATCAAGCCTAACTTGGTACAGACCCTCGAAGGCAATCCTGCCATCCTTCATGGTGGTCCTTTCGCAAGTATTGCGCAGGGAACAAATTCAGTTATTGCCACTAAGATGGGGCTGTCGCTTGCCGACTATGTTGTTACCGAAGCCGGCTTTGCTGCCGACCTTGGTGCTGAGAAGTTTCTTGACATTAAGTGTATGAGCGCAGAACTTGCTCCGGAAGCAGTGGTAATTGTAGCTACTGTACGAGCATTGCGCCATCATGGTGGCGTTAAGAAAGACATGCTGGGTGTGCCTGATGCTGAAGCAGTACTTGCAGGTTGTGCTAACCTGGCCAAGCATATTGAAAACATTCAGAAATTCGGTATACAAGCTGTTGTTGCTATCAACCATTTTGCTAATGACAGTGATGAAGAAATTGGTGTTATCAAACACATCTGTCACAAGCATCATGTAGAAGCAGTGGTTTGCAAAGCTTTTATGGAAGGTGGGGAAGGTGCTGCAGCGCTTGCTGAGAAAGTTGTGGAGATAGTGGAAGAGAAGAAAAGTAAGTTCAGGCCGCTTTACGATTGGAACGATACACTGGAAGAAAAGATTTACACCATTGCTACTGAGATGTATGGTGCAGAAGATGTTCAATACACCACAAAAGCAAAGTCTCAGCTGAAGAATCTTAAGAACCTTGGTTTTGACAGCATGCCCGTATGTATGGCAAAAACACCAAAGAGTCTAAGTGATGACGAGAAAAAGATAGGCCGTCCGGAAGGATTTACTATTACGGTACGCGAGTTTGAAGTATCTGCAGGTGCAGGGTTTGTGATTCCTGTATTAGGCGATATCATGCGGATGCCTGGCCTTCCTTCTGTTCCGTCTGCAGAACATATAGACATAGATCTTGAAGGCAGGATCAGCGGGTTATTTTAGTTTAGTTGTAGTTTGTATTTTTAAATAAAGCCCGGCTTCCGGGCTTTATTTTTTAAAGGAATACTGAAATATAGCGTGGCTTGACCCTGGTGCGCCACCTTAATTTTCAATGATAATGTCATATTTACCAAGTAACCCCCTGAGCCCTTCTGAAGAAAACTTTGCTCTCTTTAGCTTGTTGCGTTCCGGGTCAATCCTGTAATTGTACGCGCTCCTGAAATCGACTTTATCAAGGATGGTTTCCTCAAAAACAGTATCGGATAGGTTGCAATGGACAAAGTTTGCAGCCGTCAGGTCTGCGCCTGCAAAATCTGCCTGCAATAATTCGCAGTTGGTAAAGGTTGTCTTCCTTATCCTTGTGTTATAGAAAGAAGAATAATTAAGCAGGCAATTATCAAAGCTAAAGGTGAGGCTGTGTTGATTGCAGTTGTGGAACCTAACGCCTGTAACCTTACATCCTAAAAATTTCACGTCTCTGAACGATGCATCAGTAAGGTTGACAAGAGCAAGGTTGCAATTAATAAACCTGCATTCCGTAAACCGACAGCTAACCAGGCTTGCTTCAGCAAAATTGCAGTTTACAAACTCACAATTATCATATTCCCCTTTGGCTAGCGGTGAAAGCGTGTAATCCACTTTCTCAAGCGTTGTGTCGGCAATGTACGTCTCGTGCATGTTTACGATAATTTATTTAAGCCTGTTCCCGTTGCGCCGTAAGCAGCTTTTTAATAATTACAATTTGTCCTAAGTGATAATAGCTATGTTCCAAAACAGCTTCCAGGTTTCTGTGCATCATGCCATACCTGGCATCAATGAAAGGTTGATCCAGTAAAGCATCGTCCATTCTTTCTACTTCATTGGCAAACCGACCGGCTTTGTCCAAAAGCAACTCCGCCCTTTCCCTCCAGTCTTCCTCTGAATTGAGTGCAGGCGCATCAAAACTAAATTTGTCGCTTATGGTTAGCTCACCGGTCCTGAACGCATCTAACAATCCCGCGAGGTAGTAGTTTACATGGAAGGTGAGCACAGCTATCGTATTCAAGCCAAAAACCGTCTTGTTTGCTATAGTAAGGTCTACCTCGTCCAACTGCTCTTTATAGTTGGTGTTGGCCACCCATTTACCGTTAAGAAACACCTCCCGTAACCTTGAAGCAATGTTTTCAGTCCTTTTCATCTTGCGCAATTTAGTCTCTTTGGTTCCTGTAAATCTAATAACCATTTCGATGTCTACTTTCTATTTGATAGCGCTGGAGAATGAATGTGAGGTTATTAACCCATAAAAGCATTTTCTTTAGACGGTAAAAGGCGTAGTTATTGCAGCAAAAGCTCTGTAAAGCCTATTATTTATTTGTAAAGTCAACCGACAACATGAGCAAAGTATCAGTAAGAACGGAAGAGTCCAACAAGCCTACTTTTTTTATACAGGAAGGGGAAACCATGATGGGAGAAATGAATGCCTCCCAGTCGCAGGGCGAGCTTGTGGTTACCCATACAGAAGTAGCGCCCGAAGCACAGGGAAAGGGAGTAGCCAAACAACTCTTTGAGGCAATGATAAACTATGCCAGGGAAAACAACCTTAAAGTGACTGCCCAATGCAGCTATGTGCGTACTCAATTGCAGCGAAACGCAGAAAGCTATAAAGATGTGTGGGCGCAGTCGTAAGCGCAGGCAGTAAGACGTCCCATCTTAATACTGCATTTTTCTCAAGCCAGGTGCTTTTATCCAGGTAATGATCACTACCAGTAGCGTCATCACTCCACCAAAAACCACGGAGGGCTGAACGCCCATTACTCTTGCCATAGCGCCGCTTTCAAACTGGCCCAGTTCGTTGCTCGAGTTCACGAACATACTGTTTACGCTCATCACCCTGCCCCTCACATGATCAGGGGTTTTTAGTTGCATAATGGTACCCCTTATCACTACACTAATGCCATCCAGCACACCGGCTAACAGTAACACAAGGAAGGAAATCCAATAGATTTTGGATACCCCAAAAACAATGATACAAACACCGAAGCCGGCCACTGCATAAAAAAGTTTGCGTCCCTGCCCGCCGGCCAAGGGGTATGCCGTAAGAATAATTACGCTGATGATAGCCCCTATGTCCACAGCAGCATTAAGAAAACCAAACCCTTGCGCACCCACCTTCAGTATGTCTCTTGCATAAACGGGAACCAGTGCTACGGCACCACCAAATAAAACTGCAAATAAGTCAAGCGTTATGGCACCTAATAGTTCCTTCGTTCTGAAAACAAATTGTAATCCCTCCATCACACTTGTCCAGGTGCGTGTTGGCACCTCGCTCAGTACAGGTGGTTTCTTTTTAACATGGGAAAGGAAGTAAAATCCCATTGCAACCAGGCACACAATTACGATAAAGGTATTGTGTATGCCCAGGGAAGCTATGAGCAGCCCACCGATGGCATGGCCCGATACAGAAGCAGAAAGCCAGGTGCCCTGGCTCCACGCGGTTGCATTTTGAAGCGTATTGCGCGGAACGATGTTGGCAATCATTGTCTGGAAGATTGGTCCCGTAAACGACCGTACAATTCCGCTAATAAATATCACCCCATAAATGCAGTAGGCAATCCACTGATTGCTCATTTTGGAGGAGGTATAAGACGATGAAAGAAACAGTAGTGCAACAGCACAAGTAAAGTAGGCGGCTACACCCTTCAGTAATAAACCTCTTTTTTCGCTAACGTCTATCACATGGCCTGCATAAAGAGCAAAAAGAAAAGCGGGCACAAACTCTGACAGCCCTACCAGGCCAATTGCAAAAGGATCATCCGTAAGCTCGTACACCCACCAACCCACCACGGTGCTTAACATTCGCAAGCCCATGATGAATGAAAAGCGCCCGAGCAGGAGGTTGCGGTACTCAGGAATTCTTACTGCTGCCAGTGCATCGCGTTTCTGTATCAGGCTGTCGTCGTCCATTAAGGGAGTTTAACGATGTGCTGCCCCTCATCCACACCATTTTCCAGCGCATCCAGTATTACGGCAACATGTTTTTCATTGTTGATGAAATCTGCATTGCTGGCATCCACTAACAAGGTCTTGATGTTATGCTCCTTAATATAGCTGGTATAAGTTTCCTGTATATTCAACAGGTATTCGTCGGGTATTTGCTGCTCATACTCCCTTCCGCGCTTCTTTATGTTGCTTTTCAGTTTTGTTATGGGCGCGTGCAGGTAGATGAGCACCTGCGGAAACAATAATTGCTGGTGAATAATTTCAAAAAGCTTCTGGTAAAGCCTGAACTCCTCGTCGGGCAGGTTTACCTTGGCAAACAACAAACATTTGGTGAAGAGATAATCCGAAATGGTTAAGCTGTGAAACATGTCCTTGGTGCTAAGCATATCTTTCAGTTGCTTAAACCTTTCAGCCATAAAAAACAACTCGAGGGGGAAGGCGTATTGTTTGGGATTTTCGTAAAACTTCGGAAGAAAGGGATTATCAGCGAACTCTTCCAGTATCAACCGTGCATTCAGCCGCTTCGATAAAATATTAGCCAACGTCGTTTTTCCTGCACCTATGTTCCCTTCAATTGTAATAAAACTATACCTCATCCCTCGACAAAATTAGTTGGTGCACCTGCTAAGGCAGTTAAATTTTATGCACATCAAGCCCGTCCTTACATTCAGCTAAAAGTGACGTTATCGTCTTTTCCAATATGGGATGTACGAGCCGGGGCGCAATCTCCTGGAGAGGCACTAAAGCAAACCTTCTTTGCGGCAGGTAGGGGTGGGGTACTTGCAGGTGTTGACTGCTTATCACCAGTTGGTTAAATAGTAAGATGTCAATATCTATGATCCTTGGGCCCATTTTTTCTGTCCTGGTACGACCCATCTGCAGCTCAATAGCAAGCAGGTGTTCTAAAAGGCCGGCAGGCTCCATCTCCGTTTGTAATTCCAGCGCCTGGTTATAAAACGAGGGTTGGTTGGTTTTGCCCCATGCGGCCGTTTCGTAAACCCCCGACTGCCTGCTCACCACACCACATTCCTTTTGGATGGCGGCAATGCAGCGCTTTAAATTGTCGGCCCTATTGCCTAAATTGCCGCCTATCAGTAGGTAAGCTGTATTCATACAATGCTTTAAAACTGCTGGCGGCAAATATCTTTATTTTACCTTCTATTAATGGTGAGTTATGAGAAGCTTCTTCAAAATCTTTTTTGCATCGCTACTATCTCTAATAGTATTCTTTGTATTAATATTCTTTGTGTTCATAGCCATAGCCGGCGCCATTGCTGCAAGCGGCGATAAAAAGGACGTGGCTTCCAATTCTGTGTTGGTACTCGACCTTAACCAAAGCTTCAGAGAGCAGGCGCAGGATGAGCCGTTAGCCGAATTGCTTGGCGATGAGGGACAAAACGCCCCCGGTCTTTACGATGTAGTACGTATGCTTAGCTATGCTAAAACCGATGACAAAATCAAAGGGATCTACATCAAGGCTGAAGGCAACGGCAATGGTTTCGCCAGCAGCCAGGAATTGAGGGAGGCAATTGCCGACTTTAAGAAGAGCAAGAAGTTTGTAATCGCCTATGGTGAAACCATGAGCCAAAGAGCTTACTATGTAGCTTCGGTGGCCGACAGGGTTTACATACATCCTGAAGGTGGGCTGGAATGGATGGGTATGTCTGTGAAGTTGATGTTCATGAAGAACTTGCTCGATAAACTGGAGATTCAGCCACAGATATTCTATGCAGGCAAGTTTAAGAGTGCAACCGAGCCATTGAGAGAAACTAAAATGACAGATGCTAATCGCATTCAAACCAGGGCTTTCCTCGACGATATGTACCTGCACCTTGTAACGGCCGCTTCTACGTCAAGGAAAATAGACACTGCCACGCTGCATAAACTGGCAGATGAGGCAGCTATTCAAACAGCAAAAGATGCAGTTACGCATAAGCTTGTGGATGCCGTTAAGTACGATGATGAAATAAAAGCAGAACTTTTAAAACTCTCAGGCGAAAAGAGCGACAAAGAGAAAGTGAAGTTTGTTACCCTGGGCGATTATTCAAAAGCTGTTGAGTACAAGAAGAGTTCCGGCTCCGATAAGATTGCGGTTATTTATGCCGAAGGCGAAATTGTAGATGGTAAGGAAGCAGATGGAGCAGTTGCAAGCGATCATTTTCGCACAATGCTGAGAAAGGCAAGGCTGAACAAGGACATAAAAGCCATCGTACTGAGGGTAAACTCCCCGGGAGGAAGCGCCCTTGCAAGCGATGTTATCTGGCGCGAAATCACGCTTGCCAAAAAAGTAAAGCCTGTTGTAGTAAGCATGGGCAACCTTGCTGCTAGCGGAGGATACTATATATCCTGCGCTGCCGATTCCATATTTGCAGATCCTGCCACGCTTACAGGATCCATCGGTGTATTTGGTATCATCCCGAATTTCCAGGGTTTCCTCAATAATAAGCTCGGGCTCACCTTCGATGGCGTAAAAACCAGCAGGTATGCTGATATGGGTAGCGTAGACAGGCCTCTGAACGAATTTGAAAAGAAACTGGTGCAAAACATGGTGGATACCATTTACCACACTTTTAAGATGAGGGTGGCACAAGGCCGCAGGCTAAGCCCGCAGGTGGTTGACAGCATAGCACAGGGTAGGGTATGGACCGGCCAGAGAGCAATGGAGATAGGCCTCGTAGACAGGCTAGGTAACCTGCAAACCGCTATCGGCACTGCTGCACGTATGGCAAAGCTTAAAGAGTATGGGTTGAGGGAATATCCTGAGAAGCAAAACTTCCTGGAAAAGCTGATGGATGGCAGCACCGAAAAGAACATCAAGGATGCAGCTATCAAGGCTGAGATAGGCGAAGAAAATTACATGCTTATCAAGCGCATCAATCATCTCAAAGCTATTTTCAACAAACCGCAGGCAAGAATGCCGTTCGAACTTGAGATCAACTAGCAATCACTAAACCCCTGGAGAAATGAAAGGTTATACTTATACGGTTGCAGACCGTTTTATCAAATACGTACAGGTAGATACACAGAGCGACCCACAAAGCAACACACACCCTACGACAGAAAAACAGAAAGATCTTTCGCGGGTGTTGGTCGAAGAACTAAAAGCTATCGGGGCTTCAGATATTGAAATGGATGAATGGGGTTATGTATTTGCCACCATTCCTGCCACCAGCAGCAAGCAACTGCCCACACTTTGTTTTTGCGCACACGTGGATACCGCGCCCGATTGCAGCGGCACCCATGTTAAGCCTATCGTACACAATAAATATGACGGCAGTGATATCGTATTGCCTGATGATAATGCGCAGGTGATATCGCCTTCAAAATATCCTTACCTCCTTGAGAAGAAGGGTGAAGATATCATCACCGCAAGTGGTACCACTCTACTGGGTAGCGATGATAAAAGCGGCGTGGCCATCATCATGGACATGGCAAACTACCTGCTTACGCATCCTGAAATAAAACATGGGAAAATAAGGTTGTTGTTCACTCCCGACGAAGAGGTGGGTAAGGGTACAGCAAAACTTGATATGAAGCGCCTGAACGCAGACTTTGGATACACACTTGATGGCGGTGAACTAGGTACGCTGGAAGATGAAACTTTTAGCGCCGATGGTGCAAAAATTATTGTGGAGGGCGTTATAGCCCACCCCGGCTACGCAAAAGACACATTGGTAAACGCAATTAAGATAGTGGGGGAGATATTGGCCGAACTTCCTAAGAACGAGTTCAGCCCTGAAACAACGGAGAAGCGGCAAGGCTTTGTACACCCTACCCGCGTAGAAGGAATAGCAGAGAAAGCCGCTATTGAATTTATCGTGCGCGACTTTGAAACGGCGAATCTTGCCAAACATGAGGCGCGGCTAAAGGAAGTGGCAGAAACCGTAATGAAGCGCCATCCAAAGGCCTCTATGAAGTTTGAGGCTTTTGAACAATACCGCAACATGAAGGAAGTGCTGGATAAGCACCCCGAGGTGGTTTCCTTTGCTACTAAAGCCATAGAAGCCTGCGGTTTAAGTGTTACCAACAAACCTATCCGTGGGGGCACCGACGGCAGCCGGTTAAGCTTTATGGGACTTCCTACAGCTAACATGTTTACAGGCATGCAAGCCATCCATAGTAAACATGAATATGTGAGCATACAGGACATGCAGAAAGCAGTGGATGTGCTCGTGAAGCTTGTGCAGGTTTGGGAAGAAGAGGGGTAATTCCCTTTAGCCTTTCTTGATTATTAATTGCTACCGGTTCAGCAAGGCGTAGACGTCAAGGCTGATGAACCTCCCGTTTTTTATCTCGCAGTCCTGCAGGGTTCCTTCATGCCTGAAAGCAAGTTTTGCCATTGCCTTTTTGCACTTAAGGTTATCGCTTTCAACGAAGCCTTCAATGCGATGTAAGCCTAATTGCTCAAACCCAAATCTGCAAATGAAAGGAAACACCTCCTGCAAGATGCCCATTCCCCAATATTGGGGCAGCAGCCAAAAACCTATCTCAGCCTTTTTATGCTGTTTATTAACATTATTCAATCCGCCCGCACCGTAAAACACGCTATTATCAGGCGAGCAAATTGCCCACCACTTTCCCTGCCCGGTTTGCTCTAAAGTTGCGAACCAGTCCATCTGTTCCTTTGTTGCTTCCAAAGAGTTAAAGCTCACACCATAGTGCCTGATGACCTCGGGATGCGAAAGCCCTTCATAAACATACCGGATATCATCGGACGAAAGCCCGCGAAGCAGGAGCCGCCCGGTGGTGAAGGTTATAGGGTTGTTGTTCATTGAATGAAGAAAAACTGGTTTGTCGAAATAACGAGATCAAGTAAAAATATCTATAAAAAGGAGCCTGGTCTTGCCATGAAGCATTTCCACGTCACGTTCACGGCTGGGTGAAGGAGGCGTTTTGACTACAAATGTTGATGCAGAGAACTTCATTAATCACAAATGTGCTTGCGGAGCACTAAACCACCCACTCTTGCCAAACGCCTGTTACCATGTCGTTGTTATGTAACTTTTGTTGTTGTCAATATATTCATTATGCAATATTGAATAGACAATCGAATCTTCAAATTTGTCGGATACAATAGAATGCTGCCTTAGTATCCCTTCTTTAGTGAAGTGGTGGCTTTCGATTATTTTCAATGAAGGAATGTTACTACTTCCAATAAGAGCTTCAATTCTGTGTAAGTTCAGCTTATTAAATCCATAATCAATAATTGAACTAACGGCTTCGGTCATTAATCCTTTTCCTTTAAAGTTTTCATCAGATATGTTGTAACCTATTTCTGCCCGGCGATGTTCTTTATTCCAATTATGAAGTCCACACCGCCCAATTATAGTATTTGTTATTTTATCCGTAAGCAAAAAAAGTATGAAGGCTCTATTATAGGATGCATATCCATTCTTGTACTTATAATTTTCCTTTTGAAAATCTTCGTCTGTTCGGTGTCCTAATAGATTCTTTATTTCGTCTCTGCTCAAATTTTCAAAAATAAAATTCATATCCTGAGATGAATATCCTGTCAGTTTTAGTCTTCGAGTTTCAATTATTATAGGTTCCAAATTCATTTTATGTTTAAGATTTTTATTTCCTGCATCGTCCTTTACGATAAACGCTAACATAAAGCATTGGCGTTGTGGCGGTATTCTGTGTTCCGGCTGCTGGAACTTCAGCCTGGTAAAGATAAAATGTTCATTGTTACTAATACTGCACATCCACGGTTCGTCAGCCGAAGCCGTAGCTGATTAGTGAACTGCTGACGAATGCGTTACATCAGCCGCCATAATGCCAATGCGATGTTGCTGCCGTACAATGTCCATAGAGCCTTTGCAGCAATTCTTTACACCTTTACTTTTATTTTGCTCTATAAGATTTTGGGGAGGGAGACATCAGTTGTGTATGATGATTGTGTCTACTGGGCATCACCTTTCAAAATCTTGTTGGATAAGTCATATCGAACTCTGGGTTTTTTATACCTAGTCGCAGACACTGGCTCTCAAAATCTTCTCTTGTTAATGGTCCATATGTCGGCTTATCTTGAAATTCGTTTTTTGTCCGCTCAATGATGAAATAATTGATAATTCTGGTGTCAATTATACCTGCTGAAGCCGACTATTGCATTTTCGCAAAGGGGTCCGGGGAGAAGGTGCGCCTGCAACCAGGGTGACAATTTCCAAAGGAACATAAATAAAATCAGCCGAACACCGCGCAAAAGTCATAGTTCAATTTGGCCAATCATCGTCCATTTGCGATGGACAATAAACCCTTCTATGCAACGCACCGCACTGGAAATCGCCTATACCACGAGGGAAGAAACCCTGGCCCGATACGCAAAAGCGCTCGCTCACCCGGTGCGGTAAAGATTATGCTCTTCCTTCAGTCTCAGTCCTGCTGCTTCACGGGCAAGCTCACTGAAGAAATTCAACTTGCCCAATCTACCATTTCCCAGCACCTAAAGGAGCTAAAAGATGCCGGACTCATCCAGGGCGATGTAATGCCTCCCCGCGTGAAGTATTGCATCAATAAAGAGGCATGGCAGGAAGCCAAACTTATGTTCTCTCAATTCTTCAAGTAGTTAAATCACATTTTATGAAACGTTCTATTAAAATACTTGGTCCCGACTGCACTAAATGCAACACCACCTATACTAATGCCCTTGAAGCCGTTAAGCAAACGGGAGTAGAAGCAGACGTTATAAAGATTGACGATATAGAAGAGATGTTGAAGTACAATGTACTCTCTACCCCCGTTTTGATTATTGATGAACATATTAAGGTGAAAGGTCGCGTTGTTGATGTGGCCGAGATTAAGCAGCTCTTAAGTTAATCAGCCATGTTTAACTGGGCGCAGCGGTTTGCCGATTGGGTAGTGTACTCTCTATTCTCCCTGTCGCCAGGTTCAAAACCCGGCGATGCGCTTAACTTTTTTATATACGATACCATCAAGATCTTCATACTGCTTGCCTTCATTACTTTCCTGATGGGCATCATCAACTCCTATTTTCCCGTTGAGAGGGTGAGGGCCTTTATTTCCAGGCGTAAGTGGTACGGAGTCGACTATCTCGCGGCTTCGCTTTTTGGTACAGTTACACCCTTCTGCTCTTGCTCTTCGGTGCCGCTCTTCATCGGGTTTGTAAAAGGAGGTATTCCTTTAGGGGTTACGTTGGCATTCCTTATTTCTTCACCGTTAGTTGATGCCGTTACTGTAGCCATACTCCTCGGTATGTTTGGTCTTCGCATAACCCTGGTATATGTAGCAAGTGGAGTGGTGCTTGCTGTTATTGCCGGTTACGTGTTGCACCTGTTGAAACTGGAACCGCTCCTTACAATGTGGGCTAAACAAGTTACCCACCAGCGTAGTGAGGTAGTGACACTTGAAAGTGGTGAGCCTTCCTCTTTTATGCAGCGATTACCGGCAATTGTTCGGGAAGCTTTCACCATTGTAAAAGGCGTGGCCATCTATATTATTGTGGGTGTAGCCATCGGAGGTATTATGCACGGCTATATACCCACCGGCTTTTTTGAACAGTATATTACCAATGACAATCCCTTTGCTGTACCCATTGCCGTTGTAATTGGTGTACCCATGTACAGCAATGCAGCAGGCATCTTACCCATCATGCAGGTGCTCGTTCAAAAGGGCATTCCGCTCGGTACTGTTATAGCCTTCTCCATGGCAGTGGTAGCACTTTCTATCCCCGAAGGAATGCTGCTACGCAAGGTGATGACCACCAAAATGCTCTTCATCTTCTTTGCGGTGGTAACGGGCTGTATTATCATTTCAGGTTACCTCTTTAATCTCATACTCTAAACAAAAGTTTTATGAAAAAGTGTGCCTTGTTTTTATTGATTGTTACTATTAGCTTTCTGCTACCTTCCGTTGTTTCAGCGCAAAGCAAGCAGTCAGCGCCTTCAACAGCCAGTATCCAGATGATCCAGTTTCACTCGCAACATCGCTGCCTCTCCTGCCGAACTATTGAAAAGTTTACACGGGAGGTAGTAGCTAATTATCCCTCTATCCTGTTTAAGCTGATAAACGTGGACCAGAAAAAGAATGAAGCCCTTGCAAATGAGTTTGAGGCTTCGGGAACCGCCCTGTTTCTTTTCAATCCTAAGACAGGCAAGAAAAAAAGCCTCACTGATTTTGGTTTCATGAATGTGGGTAACGAGGAGAAGTTTAAGGAGTTGCTGAAGCAGCACATAGATGAGTTTATAAAAGGCTAGAAATGGAATGGCTAACCAACCTGGCTCAAAATACGGATACGCCGGTGCTGGCAGCTTTAGCGCTGGGACTACTTACAGCCGTAAGTCCTTGCCCGCTTGCTACCAATATTACAGCAACATCATACATTGCACGTACTATAAACAGCCGCAAACTCGTTGTGTTGAGCGGCTTGCTTTATACGCTGGGCAGGATAGTTTCCTATACTACATTAGGAATCCTGGTTTACTTTGGAGCCAGTAAGTTCGAGGTGGCAAGGATATTCCAGGGTAATGGAGAAAAAGCTATCGGTCCCCTGATGATCCTCATTGGACTTGTTATGTTAGGTGTGCTTAAACTTAATTTTCTCTCTAAAGGAACGGGAATAACTGAGCGGCTTTCTGAAAGGTTCAAGGATAAGGGGCTTTTAGGGTCTTTTTTACTAGGGGCAGTGTTTGCCCTGGCCTTCTGCCCTTACAGCGGCGCGCTTTTTTTTGCAATGTTGATGCCCCTCATGCTCTCTGCCGATGCAGGGCTGGCCATACCCGTCGTGTTTTCTATAGCAACAGGAT
>JAEZDR010000064.1 GCA_023433265.1 Bacteroidota bacterium
GTTGATACCACTGGTATAACTGCCTATATAGGTAGAGTCACCTATGACGATGCTTCTATCCGCACCCGCATCTGCCGGTAAGGGCAGGCTATCTAAAGCATAGACGCTAACATCGTCCATGTAGTAGGCAGCACCATGGTAGCCCCCGGTGGGATTTACATTTAAATATTGTGTTTGGTTGTCCCATTTAAAGTTGCCCAGAGTCAAATATTGTTCTCTTCCCTCTGCTACAAATACCCCGCTCACTTTTACCCAACCGAGTGTATCAGTGATAATGGGATTGCCAAAATTTGCTATTTGAGGAGTAGCCGGAAAAACCCCCAGGTTAGCTGCGGTATCTACATATACCTGTGTATCAGTAAACAGCATTGCGTGATTGTTGCAGGCATATACCATATGATTAATTCTATTTACGAAATACTCAGCATAATAGCATTTGTCTTTTTTTAAACTATCAAGAAGCTTTACCGCGACGTAATTCCGGTGGTTTGTTCCGGGGCTATTCATATAGAAACTCGTCATATATGCGACACCGCTTTTTGCGTATTGAAAGCCTGGACCTGCTACAGTGTAATGGAAAGGCACCCCAAGAGTTCCACTATCTGAGCAAGCGTTGCAATAGTTAGCTTGTCTTTTATCGGGCTTATACCAAACATTTGGACGATTATCATTGCCAAAAAATGGACAAACTGTATATTCTTCAAAACTTGGATTTGGTACAAGGTTAAAGTTTATCGTTTGGCAAAAACCGATATTCGAGCAAACAAGGCAAAGCAGGGGTAATAACCCCCGCTTTGCCAATAGAGTTTTTATGCCGTTAAACATTGCAAAACTATTCAATAATCAATTTTTCAGTCTCTGTTCTTCCATCCCTTGAAACAACCGTTACTAAATAAATGCCTCTGGGAAGTCTTGAAATGTCTATTTGTGCTAAGGCTGTTCCACCAAAAAGCTGGCTAACTTGTCCTCTACCCAGAATATCAACTATAGTTACCTTTCTAATTCCACTGCCACTTATAAACACACTACTGCTAGCAGGATTAGGATAGATTTTTGTTATTCGAGCTTCCGTATTCTCATCAGAGGGTTTCTTAGGTTGTTTCAGCCTAGTAAATCCTTTGCTACTTTCAGACTCGCCTTCACACTTACCATCAAATTCGTTGATTCTTTCAGTAAGTGCATTATAAAGATTGCGAACTGAATAAACCACACTGCCATAAACTTCCGGGCACTGATTAGCCAGCTCTCTGACCTCTTCCAGTTCAGGTCTATATTCTGGATCGTCGTGCATTTGGAGGAGCCAATCAAAATACTTCCTGAAGCTCTCATCCCCGCGTCCCCAGCCCTTGTCGTCTTTATTAAAGCTGGTATCCAGCATTCCAGCCTGGCCAAATGTTGTACTTGAAAAACACAAAGAGATGATAGTGTATAGGCATACTAGAACACTATGTTTCCCGGAAAGCTTAATAGCAGTTTCCATAAACAGAGTTTGGTGTGGTAAACCTTGAAGGTACCGGTATGCCCGTTGTAAGAATATGACAAAAGTCATTTATGAGTCAATCAATGTAATCCACAAAGAGTGGCCTTTAATAAGACACTAAGCGTGCCGTATGATAAGTTGTCCTTTACCCTAGTAATACCGCCTAATAAAAATCCCGGGCTTTCACCAGGGGCTTCACTATCATAAAAGAGACTTACTCTCCCACAATCTCAAAGCTTTGACTAATTATGCTGTCCGTTTATGACGAAAGTCATTTAATGAATGATGATCTGGAAATAGTTTCGTAGCACTTGAATTAAGTCGAATGCAACTAACTGCCAAACGTTACCCAACTATCATTGCTGTTTTCGCAGTCATCTTTCTATTGACAACATCAAAAACAGTTGCTCAGCCAGGTTTTTTAGATCCTACGTTCAATATCCAAGACAGCGTTGTTGCGAAAGGATTCGACAACCTTGTGAGATGTTGCGTTAAACAACCAGATGGCAAATTGCTTGTTGGAGGATATTTCACCAACGTACACGGTGTTAAACGAACATGCATTGCCCGGCTTAATGCTGATGGGTCTTTAGACCATAGTTTCAAAGACGTTGAATTTAAGAATCCCGGGTACAACTATGGAGCATCAGGACAAATCTATTGTATCGCAATTCAAGCAGACGGTAAAATTGTTATCGGTGGCGCATTCGACTATGTAGCGGGTATGTTTAGGAAAAACATAGCTAGATTACTACCTAATGGTGATATTGATTCGTTTTTTAATTCAGGAACTGGTTTCAACAAAACAGTACTCACTTTAGCTTGCCAGGCCGACGGAAAAATAATTGCCGGCGGAAGTTTTACTAGCTTCAATTCCTTTCCAGTAGGAAGGATTGCGCGGTTAAACACAGACGGTTCCCTTGAAATTCCTTTTAATACAGGTGTCGGTGCGAATAACAATGTGCAATCAATCTTAATTGACAGCATCGGACGAATTTATGTCACGGGATCCTTCAGTAACTTTAACAGCATAAGCACCGGAGTTGTTCGCCTATTATCCAATGGAGTGATTGATGGGTCTTACAATGTCTCGGTATCAGGGCCTATTGCTTTCTCAGTGCTTAAGCCAACAGGAAAACTAATTTTAGCTGGGTCTGGTGTGCAAAGCGGTACAAAAAAGTACATCATTCAACTTGATACAACTGGAGCTGTTGATGCATCTTTTACGTCTCCTGTAAATGTCTGGTCAAATATCTGGAATTTATTGGCCTTAAACGGCAACAAATCAGCAGTACTCGGCTCTTTTCCTAAAAACATCATCGTTTTTAATGATAATGGAACAATAGATTCTGCTTTTAATGTGTTGGAAAGCTTTGATTTTTACGACATAAAACGGCTACACACATCATGTGATTTAGGGGGAGGTAAACTTTTTGTTGCTGGTGATTTTTCAAGCTATGGAAACCGCAATGCTCAACAATTCGCTGTTTTTAATAACGACGGTAGCATAGATCAAGACTTTATAAGCCCTGCGTTTGGGCTGAACGAATCCAGTGATCAAGTCACTATCTCACTAGGTCAGCAAATTTTGGTGTCCGGAGAGTTTAACTTCTACAATCAAAGTAAAAGAAAGTTTTTTGCACGCCTACAACAGAATGGCGATGTTGACACTTTATTTAATTCTTCCACGGGGCCGAACGCGAAAGTGTCATCGTTAGCAGTCCAGCCCGATGGAAAAGTCATTATTGGAGGCAATTTCTCGCAGATTGATGGTAAAGCTGCAAAGAACATAGCAAGATTTTACAGCGACGGTTCGTTAGATTCAACGTTCAATCCAACAAATAACATCAGTACCAGTGTTTTCCGCATGGCGTTACAGCAGGACGGCAAGATTATAATAGGTAATAACCTCAACGGCTTTATGCGACTTCTGCCAAATGGAAGTGTTGATGCATCCTTCAATTATACTGTTTCGGCTGGGTCTTCTCTGTATACACAAATAGGGATGCACCAAAATGGAAAGATTATCGTCGCAGGATATTTTTCGTCTTTAGGGGGTTCAACAAGACCTGGTATAGGACGGTTGAATGTAGACGGAAGTTTAGACAATACATTTAATCCGGTTATAAATGGAAACGCTGTAAGGTGTTTTGCTGTTCAGCCTAATAACAAAATCATCATTGGTGGCGAATTTACTTCTGTAGGGGGATTCCAACGAAACTCTGTAGCACGGCTCAATTGGGACGGAAGCAATGATTCAACCTTCAATTCAGTGTTTGCGTATGGCACAACTATCAACTCAATTTTAGTTCAACCAACTGGTCACATTATCGTAGCTTATGGAAAAGTTGAAGGTGATAATTTTTTCCAAATAGTGCGACTTGACAGCTCTGGCAATTACGATTATTCTTTCAACCCGGTAAAGTGCAACGGCACCATTATGCAGATGGCTCTTGACTCACACAGCATAATCGCGGTTGGACGATTTTCTTCTATTAACAACACCGTCCGCAACAACATTGCGAAAATCCAGGCGCAGGTATATACCCCCAATTATACATTCAACGGCAATGGGAGTTGGAATGATCCTGCTAACTGGCTAGGTGGCCAAATACCTACCAATCCCATTCCTGTAGGTACTGTCGTATTGGTGAATCCTTCAACAGGTGGTAGCTGCACCTTCAACGGATCGCTAACTATAAGCTCGGGTGCCACGTTGCTCATCCCTCCAAATGTAAACTTCACCGTTAACGGAAACATTATTTACTTATAGTACAGTAACAAAAACCCCGGCGCGATGGCCGGGGTTCAGTATTCTCTGAGAGAAGGTTTATTCACCTACTACTTCAAACTCCATCTCAGTAACGTTGTTGTTACCAAAGTCGATGTTTGCTTTGTAAGTGCCTAGTTCTTTTACTTCGTCTACAATGCTTATACGCTTTCGGTTAATCTCTTAAACGAAAAACCCCGGCGCGATGGTCGGGGTCAGTATTCTCGGAAAGAAGGTTTATTCACCCACTACTTCAAACGCAGTTTAACTACAGAAAGCAGATGATCAATATCATGTGTTCAGCGAAATATAGCAAATAGCTTCGTAACACCTGAAAATTTCAAAAATGCTAGCTGCTAAACGTTTCCAAATTATTATACTTTTCACCACAGTTCTTTTTTTGGTTGGTATTGCTGTTGGTGCTCAACCAGGGTTTGTTGATCCAAGCTTCAATCTTCATGATACGATTTCTGCAAAAGGAACAAATGGATCAGCACGTTGTATTATCAAACAACCTGACGGTAAAGTGATCGTAGGAGGTATGTTCTACATCGCAGATGGCGCAAAAAAATTTGGTCTTTTTCGGCTGAACACAGACGGTACGCTCGATGATGGCTTCAACGTTGATTTTCGGCAGAATAATAACAACTTTCATTACACGGTGTATTGCGGGGCAATTCAACCAGATGGCAAAATAGTCATTGGAGGCGCTTTTCAAAACATACATGGTTTCCCCCGTCAAAACATTGCGAGACTGCTAACGGATGGCAGTATTGACACATCCTTCGATCCCGGGGCAGTCTTCGGTAGTTACGTGTCTGCTATTTCTATTCAACAAGATGGTAAAATAATTGCTGGAGGCTCTTTTAACCAGTTCAATTCTTCACCTGTTAATTATTTGGCTAGATTGAATACCAATGGGTCATTAGACATCCTGTTTAGTGCAGGTGGAGGGTTTAATAACAGGGTTAATTCTGTTGCAACCGACGCTACGGGCAGAATTTACGTATCTGGAGAATTCAATAAATACAGGAGCGTCACTTGTAAAACGCTTGTAAGACTTCTTCCAACCGGCATATTGGATTCTACTTATACTCCGTCATTAGGCGGAGGCGCATTGTTGCTGCAACCTGACGGAAAGTTGTTGGCTGCTTCACTTGAAAGCAGTCTGCGCAGGTTCAATGAAGATGGGAGCGACGATATAACATTTTTAGCATCTCCAACCTCCAGTGGTAAAATCAACCACATATCATTTTTGCAAGGAGGCAAAATAGCAATAGCAGGTTCTTTCCTTGAAAAGGTGCTAGTGCTAAATGTAAACGGCAACAAAGATGCAGCCTTCAATTTATCCGCGAGCTTCAACGGACCTGTTTTTGCCTGCTGTAGCTTTGGTGTCGACAAACTGCTTGTCGTCGGGGATTTCACGAGCTATGGCAATAAGAGTTACAGTAGAGTAGCAACAGTGGGTTATAATGGTGAAATCGACTCAACCTTCTCGAACAATGCGCGCGGCTTTAGCGAACAAGTAGTTACGGTAGCCTTGACTTCAGATAAACGACTGGTCGCAGCAGGAGACTTCAACTTTTATGATCAAAAACACGTGGGTTACCTTGCCAGATTACATGCTGATGGTCTGCCGGATTCAAGCTTTAATTCTATAATAGGAGCAGATGATCGGATAGCTGGGATAGCGTTACAGCCAGACGGCAAAATTTTGCTAGGTGGATCGTTCTCTAAATACAATGGAATAGATGCGAAAAATGTTTCGAGATTGTTCAATAACGGTTTAAACGATGGTAGTTTTAATCCGCCCACTAATCTAGGTTCAAACATTAGAAGCATTGCAGTGCAGCCAGACGGTAAAATTCTCCTTCTGAGCGTAACGACCAAAGAAATTATACGGCTGCAACCGAATGGTAGTATCGACGCTTCTTTCGCATTCCCTACATCACCCTCTAGCTACAAAGTTTTACTGCAGGCAGGGTTACAGCCCGATGGAAAAATTATCATTTGCGGGTCACTTAGTTCAATTGGAGGAATTACAAGAAGTGGGATCGCCAGACTAAACTCTAATGGCTCGTTAGATAACAGCTTCAATGTAACAGTACAAGGCGACGAGGTTCGAAGTTTTCTACTGCGGCCTGATGGCAAAATATATATTCTAGGCAAATTTTCGTCAGTGAATGGAGTGGCTAGCAACGGCTTAGCACGACTTCACAGTGATGGAACCCTTGATACAACTTTTGAGGCCGCGTTAACGCCTGGCACTATTGTAAGTGCAGCCGTTTGGCACATGGGCTATCTATATTCTACTTCGTTACTAGATGGGGATCCGGATTATATCACAAAGCTTGTTCGTATGGACAGCACAGGAAATCTGGACTATACTTTCAACCTGGTTAAGATTACCGGCATGGTATGGCAACTTTTACCAGACAGCGCACACCTATACGTGGCAGGAAGCTTTACCCGAGTCAATAATACAGTTCGCAACAACATCGCAAAGATTCAAGCGCAGGTTTACACGCCTAACTATACTTTCAACGGCACTGGCAGCTGGAGCAATTCTGCTAATTGGCTTGGCGGACAAATACCCCCTAATCCCGTTCCGGCAGGTAGTGTGGTATTGGTGAATCCTTCAACAGGTGGTAGCTGTACCTTCAATGGAGCGCTAACTATAAGCTCGGGTGCCACGTTACTCATCCCTCCAAACGTAAACTTCATCGTTAACGGAAACATCATTTACCTATAGAAGAGTAACAAAAACCCCGGCGCGATGGCCGGGGTTCAGTATTCTATGAGAGGAGGATTCACCTACTACTTCAAACCTGTTTAACTACAGAAAGCCAATGATCAATATCATGTCTTCAACCAAACACAGCAAATAGCTTTGTAACAACCGAAACCCATAACCATGCTAGTCGCCAACCGTTACAAAATTATTGGAGTTGTTACTGCAATATTCTTGATGCTGACCATTTCGGTTGCAGCTCAGCCGGGTTTGGTGGATGCAGCTTTTAACCTCAAAGATGTTGTGAAGCCTAAAGGCTTTAATGCTCCAGTTATGTGCAGTGTAACGCAACCTGATGGCAAGGTCTTACTCGGAGGTTTTTTCTTCATTGCGGATGGCACAAAGAAGCTTGGAATTGCAAGACTAAACATTGATGGCAGCTTAGATAATGGTTTCAACGTAGATTTTCGCCTACCGGAATACTCTTCAACTGCATGGGCAGTTTACTCTATGGCTTTACAAGCTGATGGAAAGATTGTAATTGGTGGGCAATTCAGCAATATAGGTGGACTATCCAGGAATAACATTGCGCGTTTGCTCCCAAATGGTGATGTTGACTCATCTTTCAATCCCGGGTCGGGATTCAACTCGACTCTCCTCACAGTTAAGTGCCAAAATGACGGCAAAGTAGTTGCCGGCGGCTTCTTTACCACCTTCAATTCCATTGCGGCGAGTGGATTAGTCCGGCTAAAACATGATGGCTCATTTGACGATACTTTTTCAACTACCGGGTGGGGCTCAGGCTCAGTAAGAGCAATCGAAATTAGCACTGATGGTAAAATATATGTGGGAGGCTTCCAATTGAAAAGATTGCTTGCAAATGGTGAAGTTGATGCTTCTTTCACTTCAGGTTTTACTAAAAGTGTCCAGGCACTGCAACTTCAACAGGATGGTAAACTACTTGTAGGTAGTAACACAATAAGCGCCGGAACTAACAGTCTTGCCAGGCTAATGCCAGGCGGTAGCATTGACGGCTCTTTCAACCCACCGGTAATTGACGGCACCACCAACCATTTTCAGATCCTACCGGCAAACAAAATACTTGTCCTGGGATCTTTTGCAGAAAAAGCAATGATCTTAAATGACGACGGAAGTAAGGATGCTGCCTTTGCGATTGCCGCAAACTCTACATATAACCAGAAGTTTTCAACTAGCAGCCTTTTTGGAGGTAAGCTACTACTAGCAGGTGACGTTACTTTTTACGCGTCATACGACACCAAAAGAATAGCGCTTTTTGACTTCAATGGCGTATTAGATTCAGTTTTCCTGAATCCTGCTCTTGGCATCAATCACGCCAGCAGCAACATTGTTGTTCAAACGGATCAGAAGGTGCTTATTGCAGGACAGTTCAACTTCTATAACGGCAACCGCAGGAACTTCCTGGCCAGGCTTCATTCTAATGGTGAGCTTGATTCATCGTTTGCTCCAGGAACTGGTGCAGATTACTTTGTAAACGGTTGAGCACTTCAGCCCGACGGGAAGATTATCATCTCCGGTGCCTTTTCGAAGTATAATGGATTGGTGTCCAACCAAATTCAACGGTTAGATAGCAGCGGGCTCTTGGACGCAACGTTTAGTGCACCAACGGGGCTTGGCTCGGGAATAAACTGTATTGCTGTTCAACCAGACGGAAAGATCGTAATAGCAACTGTGGACAATAAGAAAATTATACGGCTTATGCCGAATGGCAGCACTGACAACTCTTTTAATTCTCCCTCGTCATCAAACTTTGTTAGCCTGGAAAGTCTCCAACTTCAACCGGACGGCAAGATAATAGTGGGTGGATCACTTACCAGTTTGGGAGGAGCGGCCAGGACCGGAATCGGCCGCCTGAACACAGATGGCACCGTTGATAATGCGTTTAACCCAACGCTAAACGGCACTCATGTTAAAACATTTTGCATCAATGCTGATGGCAAAATTGTTATTGCGGGGCGCTTCTCTCAGGTAAACGGAGGGGGCAGAAACAGTATTGCGAGACTGAATAGCAATGGTAGCCTCGATACAACATTCAGCTCCCCTTTTTCTGAAGGCACCGCCATCTATGCAATGCTTCAGCAAACAGGCGGCAAATTGCTTGTCGTATATCAAGATCAAACTGTAGCCAATCTTTCCAGAATGATTCGATTGAATACAGACGGCAAACCAGATTATACATTCACTCCTGTATTGTTTGACGGCATACCGCTGTCGCTTGCTTCAGATTCTACAAATGTTTATGCGATAGGATCATTTTCCAGGGTCAACACTACTGTCCGCAACAACATCACAAAGATTCAAGCGCAGGTTTACACGCCTACCTATACTTTCAACGGCACTGGCAATTGGAGCGATTCTGCTAATTGGCTTGGCGGACAAATACCACCTAATCCCGTTCCAGCAGGTAGTGTGGTATTGGTGAATCCTTCAACAGGTGGTAGCTGTACCTTCAATGGATCGCTAACAATAAGCCCGGGTGCCACGCTATTAATTCCTCCAAACGTAAACTTCACCGTTAACGGAAACATTATTTACTTATAGAACAATAACAAAAACCCCGGCGCGATGGCCGGGGCTTCACTATCATAAAAGAGAACTTACTCTCCTACCACTTCAAACTCCATCTCAGTAACGTTGTTGTTACCAAAGTCGATGTTTGCTTTGTAAGTCCCTAGTTCTTTTACTTCGTCTACAATGCTGATGCGCTTGCGGTCGATCTCGTAACCTTTCTGGTCGCGGATAGCGCGGGCAATTTGAAGAGAGGTAACGCTACCGAAGATTTTACCGCTGGTACCTGTTTTAGCACCGATTTTAACGGGGCCTTCTTTGAGTACGCTGATAACGCTGTTGATCTCGGCCAGCATCTTAGCTTCTTTCTTTGCCTTTACTTTCTGGCGCTCTTCCAGTTGCTTTAGGTTGCCCGGATTAGCTTCTACCGCCATCTTCTTAGGAATAAGAAAGTTACGAGCGTAGCCATTCTTTACTGTTACCAGTTCGTTTGCTCCGCCCAGGTTATCTACATCCTGGATTAATATTACTTGCATGTTCTTGTTTTTAGTTCCCAAGAGCCCAGCTTTTGTTTGTGCTGTCTCCGCCGCGGCGGATTAGGGAATGGTGACTAATAGTGAATGGTGAATAGTTAGTACTACTCAGCCATTCTGTCTTTTCTATTTCAACAAATCGGTTACGTAAGGTAACAGAGCCATCTGGCGAGCTTTTTTAATTGCGTCGCTTACTTTGCGCTGGTACTTAAGGCTGTTACCGCTTAAACGGCGAGGTAAAATTTTACCCTGCTCGTTGATGAACTTTTTCAAAAACTCAACGTCTTTGTAGTCCACGTAACGGATGCCATACTTCTTAAAGCGGCAGAATTTCTTCTTAGGCTTCTCAGCTTTGATAGCTGTAAGGTATTTGATTTCATTTGGTTTTGCCATGATCTTAAACCTCCGCTACTTTTTCGATTCCTGTTGGTACGCCACTTCTCTTTTTTGCATTGTACTCGACGGCGTATTTATCGAGCTTGGTGAACATGTGACGCATAACCTGCTCGTCACGGAGCATCTGTACCTTAAACTTCTCATTGAAGCCGGATGGCGCCGAGTACTCAAGAACCCAGTAGATACCTGTGGTTTTCTTTTGTACAGGGTAGGCCAGTGATTTTAGTCCCCAGGGGTTACTGTGCGTGATGCCACCACCGTGTTCGGTAATGTAATCAGTGTATTTCTTTTGAACGGCTTTGAACTCGTCCTCAGAAAGCACAGGGGTAAAAATCACCATCAATTCGTAATTGTTCATGATCCCTGTTTTGTTTGTTTAAAAAATAATTGGGGTGCAAAAGTAAGGAAAAACAGGCGTTTAGCAATAGCTATTCGCGGCGCTAAGGCTGCGAGTTCGTTAAAACTGGCGGATTGCAAGCCAGGCTCCCATAGGAGGAGACAAAACTAGGTTCCGGAAGGAAAACAACTGCCGGTAGAGCGGAAAAATTATCATTCTAAACCTATTTGCAACGCTATATTAACGCTATATCCTCCCAGTTGCTATGCTTTTGCTACGGAGTTAGACCGCTACAGAGTCGCTATAGAGTCGCTACAGAATCGCTGCAGCACCGCTACAGCCCGCTACACATACCTTGCTTTAGGGATGTACCTTGGGCCTTGGCCTAAATGTGGCAAGTAATTGAATCTTAACCACCCACTAACTAAATATGTTGAGCCGGGGGCGTCAGAAGTAAAAAAGCATATATGAAAAAACTAATACTCTCCTTTTTCGCATTAGCAATAGTTACCATCTATTCTTGCAGCGGACTGAAAAATATGGCCTATAGCCTGACCGAAAAGGATGCGGCAGCGGCCATCAGGCAACTGTTGCAGTTTGGATCGAGGGAGGGTTTAGACCCCTCTGCCTTTAGCAGGCAGGCTTTGATGCAAAGGATTATTCCCGGTGAACTGCAAACCCCCGTACGGCTTCTTCAAACTGTTGGGCTTACGGGCGAGCTGGACAAAATGATGGGCACGGTGGAAACTGCAGCTACCAAGACTGCTGAGCGGTCGATTCCCATCTTTGAACAGACCATCACCCGGATGAATATCCATGATGCCATGCGGCTGGTGAAGCAAGGGGGCACCTCGGCAACTGACTACCTGAGGATGCATGCGGGCGATAGCTTAAGAAGGGCCATCCAACCTGTTATGCAGGAAGCACTTGCCACATATAAGGCCGACAAATATTGGGAAGCAGTAAAAAAGCCTTTACAAAGTGTATTAGGCAGCAACTTCAATCCTGATTTAGCAACCATTATGTCGGCATTCGTGACCGAGGTAATGTTTAATAAGATAGCGGAAAAAGAAAAACAGGTAAGGGCCGATGCTTCAGCCAGGCAAACCGAGCTGTTGCAAAAGGTGTTTTCGAAGGATTGGAATTAGGGATAAAGTTTGGCAACCAACAGAAACGCAAGGGACGCCATAGATTGTAAGTATGTATTCTAGATAGATGTGTGACTGGTCTCCAGGGATATATTAAGGGCGCTGCGTATTGCAGGATGTCTCAGACACTTGCTTCCTCCACTTTTTAAAAATCCGTAGTTCTTGGGGGGACAGCGTGTCTGCCACATGAATCACCCGCTCCGACGAAACATGCTGATCTGACGGGGTTGGCAGGACATCATATCCCCATACGGGACAGGTTGCTGTTTCTTCGGATCCTTCAAATAGCTTCAATACATTTTTCTTTTGATCGCATCTTAAATAAAATACGCTGTAAGCACCGCGAGGGTCTCCATTGGTTATTCTAATCCGCTTATAAACTATCCCTTCAATTGAAGTATCAGGCATTGGGTAGTATGGGTCTTTAAATATCTCTGGTTTTTTAAACGAAAACCAAACTAGTTCTTCGCCAACTTCATCAGCATGAAATGTCTTTATTAATGTGGTTGTATCGGAAAAACCAGAAAACTTGTAAAAACACAAAGTTCTTAGATCAAGCAAGTAAGAATTAGAAGGAACAGCTTTCAAACTGGTACTGTCGTGACCAAGATAAAAATTTTCTTCAACTAATGTACTATGGTTTTGAATGACAAAGCTATCCTGAGATAATGCAACAACCGTTACCGGCAGAGGCTTGTAAACCTTTTTCACAGGATCATAAACAGACCTCTGGTATAGTACCTTGCCACAGTAGCTTTTGCCCTTTGTGGGTTCACAACCCACCAACAAGGAAAAGAATAGAATGATGGCCAAAAGCTTAAGCATTTTTCAAAATTGAGGATAAGAATTGGTTATAATTTGAAAGGCAGTTCAAGGGACTTATCTTATGCGTGAACAATATTGCTCAAGCACATGCTGGAGAGATAAGAGCGAAGAGAAGCGCTATATACCCGTACGGCAAATGCCAGGTAGGCTATACACTTCTGGCCTTATAGACAAGATATTTTTGCAATCTGCTTTCTCCATGTTGCAAAGATATTTTGTTCATGTTGCGAAAGAGAGTCCGCCATATGGATAAGTTGGATTGAAGGAACTGGCTTTTCCAGCTTTGCAGGCAGGTAATCTCTTCGCCATATAGGGCAATCAAAAGTTGTAAGTGAACTAGCATACAACCCAAACATGCTACCTTTCATATCGCAGCGCAAATAAAAAATGCTTTCAGATGTATTTGAACCTTCTGCTTTTTCTGTTGCTTTTATCCTTCTATATGACACGCCTAGGATAACAGTATCGGATAGAACATTGAGCTTTCCGATAGTCGAATCAATTGAATTATTAAAAAAGGGCACCCAAACACCTTCAGCTTCTGCTTTAGAAATGGTGAAATCTCCCAACAAAGTGGCGGTATCGGAAAAGCTAGAATACTTGAAAAAGCACATTGATCTTAAATCAATAATATACGAGTTTGAAGGAATTGCTGTCATTATGGTGCTATCTTTAAAATAGGAGACAATTTTTAGAACTTGAGTATTTTGAATAACAAAACTGTCCTGATACAAGATTTCTAGAAATACAGGAATAGGCACATAATCTTTTTTAGTTATGTCATACCAACTTACTTGTGCCCGAATTTTCCCACAATTCACGGTCCTAGAGGAAGTGCAAGCCATAGGGCAGAGGACGATAAATACTAACAATGAAATTACTAAAGTTTGTTTGAACATGCCTGAAACTAATTAACCAAGCGAAAGCTGTTTTTTTGATGCATTCACTCTCGATGATTGCCTTTTAAGGAAAAACTTCGTTGAATTTATATATATGGTAATTAGCAATTTTGACCGGTATTGGGCCAATGCGTGCTACTCCGCTAATATCAATCGTAGCAAATGGAGGAGTATGGTGGGTCGTCACGCCCGTTCGAGTCCAAGTGCAATCATAACCAACAATGGCATCCCCTAAAAAAGTGAACTCTGTAAAATGCCCTCCAAATACATCACTCTGCTTTTTCATCCCCCTAAATCTTAAAGTAGCGAAGCAATACCAAAGGTTTGATTGATTTCTTGCGAATTCCCAATCTAATTGTCTAACAACAGGGGTCTCCTCGTCTGGATCAACAGGAAAGCCTCCACCTGTGTCACCGCCATCAAGGTGATCTTTTTTAGTATTCTCGCAAAGGGTATATAAATATTCCCAGTTTTCCTCTGAATATAAATATATACCGTCCAAATAGTGGTGAGTCGTCGTTACCCAGTAGAAAGCGCGACAATTTGTCGTCGTTGCTTGATTAGTAATCCCTTCATCGTTAAGTCTTATACCTGAAGAAAAACTTGTTTCACTAATTTTTATGTCAGCCAAATTCAAAAATGAAACTTTGCCACTAATATCATGCTCGCCACTAAAATATCTTTCGAAAAATTGATCTGGCAGCACTGTTACCTCAGGGTTTTCAGGCAAAAATTGGGCAATATTGCATTTTCTTATGTTCCCAACTTTATCTAATATTACCAACAACGAGTTTATTGCTCCATGATTATGTTCAGAAACAAAGCCATCGCCAATACTTAGTATAGCAAGATGTTCGTCATCCCCAAGATTTTCAAATTTTACCTCATCTAAATTTGTAGAGCTTTGTATTGAAGCAATAACTTCAAATTTTTTTGGACTTTCCAAGCTTTTAATAGCAAACAAGTTGCGAAGTTGATCCTTAAAATTTTCTGGGCTAATATTCTCGTAAGCAACTTCTGATTGTTCCTTGAGATTTGCCGTTTCTTTCTTACATTGAACAAAAAACAAAGCTAGGCTTAGCGACAGTAGCAGGTTAAATTGTCGAGGAATCATGAAAAGCGATTTTTTCAAAGTTCCGTTGCAGCAGAAGTGACAACAAAAATAACCGATGATAATTTATCCGATTTTGCTATAACTTTAATAAAACTCACGCTATGTACGGATACAAATTGAAGATGATCCGCGAACTAAGAAACTTGTCACAAGAATACATTGCCGAACAATGTTGCATTAAGCAGAATACATATTCCAAAATAGAAAGAGACGAGCAAAAGCTAACCGCTGAAATGTTGGACAAGTTATCTAGGGCATTAGGTGTTTCTCCGATGGATATCATGAATCAAGAGCCAACCCTTATTTCTTTCAATACGAAAAATGATACGTTAGCTGATAAACAGGAAAACAATACAAAGTTTGAATCTCATCTCTTGAAAGAACTCGAGTTTAAGAATGCAGAAATTATGAGGTTGGAGCAGATACTACACCAATTGGTTGAAAACTGCCCAATTTGTGCGACAGCACTCGGAGCAAATGCTATAGTCAAAAGCAAGTCGTAAGGTAACTTAATGGACTGGCACGGTTTTACCGGCCGTTTATTGTTAACCTAAAACAATGAACATGAAAAACTTACCCGTATTGCTCCGTGCAAAGTATTTTGCCATGACCCTTTTTGCCCTGCTGGTGTCCTTTGTTGTGATGGCGCAGGAAGAAACCAAAAAGGTTGAGGTAGATATAGATGCAGGGAAGGATGACACAGGCATGTTTGGATCGCCCTGGATATGGATTGTTGGGGTGGCCGTTTTTATCCTATTATTAGTGGCATTGATGCGCGGTGGCAGGCGCAGGGACTAGTTGTTCCCCCGTTGACAGATATTGAGCGCTGCAAGGAATTGCAGCGTTTTTTTTTTGCAAACAACTGTATACATAATATTGCAGAAACGTTAGTGACATGTTGAGAAGCAGTTTACAGTCTATTTTATTAGTGCTATTGTTTGTTGGGGTAGGGTCTTGCAAGAAAGATTCATCACCCCGCCAGTTGCCAAACGAGATAAAAAATGGTAATTGGATAGTGAGTAGCTATATAGATAACGGGGTAAACGAAACCAACCACTTCACCGGCTATGCGTTTACCTTCACAGATCCGTCGACCGTTACTGCCCAAAATGGGACATCTACCGTAACCGGTACCTGGACGGCAGGGAAAGATGACAGCCATGAAAAGCTGGTGTTGTTATTTACCACACCACCGTTCACTGAACTTAATGAAGACTGGAGAGCGCTGGAAATTAGTTCGACGCGACTAATGTTTAGTCATGTAAGCGGGGGATCGGGAGTAGCAGATTCGCTTACGTTTCAGCGGCAATAGGATTATAGGGTTAGTTACACCCTATTAAATTGTCGGGATCTTGCTTATCTGAGGTTTGTGCAGACAACGCGGTTGCTCGCAAGGTTTGAGGGCTCCCCTTTTCGTATCGCAATAATTTCTCTTTCGAAATGGAATGCCGGAGCGGACATTAGCGCAAAGATTTTGGTGTTCGCACCATGATAAATGGGCCCTTCCCAAGTTTTTATACAATGAATTTTCTACCATGGATAAAGAGATGGCGGGCGCCTGATTTTTTGTAAACCAAGACGCGTTTTATTATGCGTCATTTTTTTTGCCGATAATGATTTTGTGATATCTTTAGCGACTCAACTGCCTGCTTTAAACCCGTTGGCCCTTTGTCCGCGATTTAAAACACTCAGTTTATTTTCCAGCACTTGCAGAGTTCACTGACTGAACAGATCTTTTATTGCCAATTATTAACTAGAGTAAACGATGAGAAACTTTTACTGTGTCTTTTTCAGCTTTTTATTGCTGATTGCCGGGCGATCGAACGCTCAAACGACCACTCCCATTGGGACGGGAACCGTAGGAAATACGGGAACGACTTACCCTGCCGCCTTGCAGGACTATTATGAAGGTGCGAGGGGGCAATTTCTTTACCTGGCCAGCGAGCTATCGACTGCGGGTATGATTGCCGGGCCTATTTCGTCCATTTCCTTCAATGTTACGAACCTGAATACCTATTCAGGTACGATCCAGGAATTCACCATCAAGATTGGCGGAACCGCGGTGACTACATTGGGAACGACGACCACATCGTGGGAAACTGTGAGTAACACGGTATATGGCCCTGTTGATTACACAGTAACTGCGGGTGTTAACACCTTCGTGTTTTCGACCCCGTTTGTATGGAACGGGACGGATAACATTGTAATTGAGATTTGCAATGGTTTACCGGCGAATACCAGTGATGGGCTGATACACTATACCCAAAATCCGACGATTCCATGGACTACCGGTTTATCGTTCAACGGCTCGCATATGACTGTGATAGATAATGCCGGAAACCTTTGTAACAGCACTGCCGCCAGTTCACTTACCGTAACTCAGACTACCCGTCCTAACATTAGCTTTACCTGGGTACCCGCTACTGCTTGTACAGGTAGCCCTGAAGCAGGCAGCGTGGTAGCCCCTTCTACGGCTTGTGCGAATACAAACCTGAGCCTAAGCCTTAGCGGCAATACACAGGCATCGGGACTCAACTACCAGTGGCAATACTCTACGGATAATAGTAACTGGACCAATTTAACCGGCGCTACCACACCTACAGTAATGATTACTCATCCGAGTACGCGCTACTACAGGGCTTATGTGGTGTGTACGTCTTCTACCCTTTCTGATACTACTGCTTCAACACTTGTTTCCTCCCCCGCACTGGTTCAGGGTACATTTACTGTAAACAGTACAGTTGCTACCGGTGGCAGTAATTTTCAAAGTTTCGCGGATGCTATTAATTATATCAAATGTGGCATTAACGGACCTGTAGTATTCAATGTAGCTCCCGGAACGGCATACGATGAAAAGATTGTAATTCCGAACATCGGCGGCGCTTCTTTAACCAACAGCATTACTATAAATGGTAATGGCGCCATCATCACATTGAACTCAACGACGCTCGCAACAGCGATTACACTTGACGGATCGAAGTTTGTGACGATAGATAGCCTGACAATAGATGCTGCAACGAGCACGAACGCATGGGGTATCTTACTTACCAACCAGGCGGACAGCAACGTAATAAAAAGCTGTACCATTAACCTGAATACCACCCTTACTACAACTGCGGCAATGGGTATCATCTCCAGTGGTTCGGCTGCTTCAGCAACAACCCAAGGGAATAACGCTAATGGTAATCTCATTGAAAACAACGTAATCAACGGTGGTTATTACGGTATTTCGATGTATGGCAGCACAACTACTTACAATAAGAACAACGTTGTAAGAAATAATACCATCAACGACTTTTACTACTATAGTATTTATTCTTACGGCCAGCAGGACAATATCATTAGCAGTAATGAGATAAGCCGTACCACAAGGACTACAGTATCCAGCTACAACGTTTATCTTTCTTCCAACAACGGTGGCATCCTGTTCGAGAAAAACAAAATACACAATGTTTTTGGCGGAGGAACAGCGCCTACTACGTTCTATAATATCTATATAGCTTCTGCATCGAATGTTGCAAACCCATCGAGGGTGCAAAACAATCTCGTTTATGACATTTCAGGAAACGGAGCAATATATGGTGTGTATGCACTTGGATATGCTAACTGGAACTTCTATCATAATACAATTGTGCTGGACGACGGAAGTGCGACGGGTGGAACAACCTACGGCATGTACGTTTATGGTACAAACGTGAACGTTAAAAATAACATTGTATATATAACCCGTGGTGGTAGCGGCACTAAATACTGCCTTTACTATGCAACTACCGGCGTTACTGCAAGTAACAGGAACGTTTTATATATGGGATCGACCTCAGGAACAAATGGCATTGGCTACCTGGGTTCCGGAAAGACTACCCTGAGCGATTGGAAAACAACCAATAACGACCTAAATAGTGTGGATGTAGATCCATTGTTTGCAGGTGGCGGAGATTATACTCCAAGCGAGGTTGCCATTAACAATCTTGGCGAATCAGGCTTAGGCGTGACTGAAGATATCAATGGCGTTACAAGGGCATCAAGTCCAGACCCAGGTGCATATGAGTTTGCGCCAGCAGGAACCGATGCAAGCCTTACATGGGTATCGCCTGTAACACCTACAAGCAAAGGATTAAAAACAATTACTGTAGCGCTAAACAATAATTCAGCTTCCGGCAACCTTACTTCCGCGAACCTGAGCTACACTGATGGCAGCACGGTAATCACGCAAAACTTTACCGGCCTTTCAATTGCCCCGGGAGCTTCTCAAAACCTTTCTTTCACAACCCAGTATGATGCACAGAGCTATATTAAACTCACGGCTTACATTAATCTTGTGAACGGAAGCCTTGACCTGACACAGTTAAACGATACGACAACGCAAACACTCTGCTTTGCGCTAAAAGGCAACTATACAATTAACCAAACTGCACCAGCAAGTGCAACCAACTTCACAGGGTTTAGCACTGTGATTCAAGCGTTGAACTGTGCGGGGATTGATAGTTCAGTTGTGTTTACGGTTGCTCCGGGTTCGGGCCCGTACTACGGACCGATTGTATTAGATAGCATTAAAGGCGCTACCAAAGACAGAAAAGTTACCTTCTATGGCAGTGGCGAAAAGATTGAATACAACACCAGCAATTCTACTGCAAGAACCGGTTTGATTTTGAACGGTGCAGACCACGTTATTATTGACAGCTTCCTTATTGATGTTTCTGCAGGCACTTACGGATGGGGTATTGTTTTACTTAACCGTGCAGACAGTAATATCATCAGGAATTGTACGATAACAACCAACGCCACCTCTACATCAACAAACTATGCGGGTATCGTTCTAAACGGTTCTGCCTCATCCACCGGCACGAGTGGTAATAACGCCAACGGGAACGTGATTGAGATGAATACAATTACGGGTGGATATTATGGTGTTTACCTGTATGGAAGCACTACCCCGTATAACCTGAATAACATAGTACGCAACAACATCATTAACGATGTTTACTACTACAGTGTTTATACATATGGACAGCAAGACAACCTCATCAGCGGTAATGATATATCCAGGCCAACGAGAACTGCTGTTTCCTCTTACAACCTGTATGTTTCCACGAACAATGGTGGCATTGTGATGGAGAAAAACAAAGTACATGATATGTTCCCGATGGTAACTGCCGCTACTGTGCTTTACAATATTTACATAGGAGCGTCGGGTGTGGCAGCAAACCCGAACAGGGTGGAGAACAACCTTATGTACAACATAAGTGGAAACGGTACCATCTACGGTATTTACATGGCTTCGTACAACTATACCAATATTTACCATAATACATTGGTGATGGACGATCAGTCTGCCACTGGCGGAACTACTTATGGTATTTATGCATATGGCGCGACTGCCGTAAATGTGAAGAACAACATTGTTTACATTACCAGAGGTGGCACAGGCACCAAGTATTGCCTGTACTACAGCTCAACCGGCGTAACATCATCCAACAACAACGTACTGTACATGAACGCCCCTGCAGGAACAAACCATATAGGTTACCTGAGTTCGGCGCGTACAACGCTAGCTGATTGGCAGGTAACGGGCCATGATGCAAACAGTAAGAGTATTGATCCAGTGTTTGTTGGCTCAGGCGATTACACCCCTACAGAAGTAAACATCAACAACATGGGAGCTTCCGGGCTTGGTGTGACGACTGATATCACAGGTGCAGTAAGAGGAGCATCACCGGATCCAGGTGCATATGAATTTACAGTAGTAGGCACTGACGGTTCGTTAAGCTGGGTAGCACCGGGTATGCCTGCTGTACAAGGATTGCAGACTGTAACCGTTAAAATAACAAACAACTCTGCATCAGGCAACATCACTTCGGCAAACATTACCTATACAGACGGCACGATCGTTCAAACACAAAACTTTACAGGATTGAATATTGCGCCGGGTGCGAACCAGGATGTTTCGTTCACTACGCAATACAACGTGGCTTATAATGTAAGGCTGACTGCCTTCCTTAACACCGTTAACGGATCGCCAGACCTTAGCCAACTTAACGACACAACTTCTCAGTATTTATGTTTCAGCTTGAAAGGCGTTTATACCATCAACCAGGGTGCGGCTGCAAGTGCGACAAACTTTGCCAGCTTTGGTGATGCCTTTGCGGCATTGACATGCGGTGGAGTAGATAGCGCTGTCGTATTGAATGTTGTGCCAGGTTCAGGACCTTATTACGAATCGGCAACATTGGGACAGATTGCAAATACCTCAGCGAGCTATACTGTAACCATTAATGGTAATGGCGAAACAGTAGCCCATAGCACATCGGACGGCGCTGCGCGAACTGCTATTGTGTTGAACGGAGCTGATTTCGTGATCATTGACAGTTTGAATATTGACCTTTCGACAGGAACGTACGGATGGGGTATTGTGTTGATGAATGGAGCGAATGATAACATCATCCGTAATTGTACCATCCTTAATAACACGAGTGAGTCAACTACAAACTTCTCGGGTATAGTTATCAATGGATCTGCTTCAGGTACTGCTGTTTCCGGCAATAACGGTAACAGGAACCTGATACATAATAATACCATTACGGGTGGATACTACGGAATCTATCTTTATGGTGCTTCTGCTACGCCGAACAAGCAAAACATAGTAAGGGATAACACCATTACAGATTTCTATGCTTATGGTATTTATACTCTTTACCAGGATAGCAGCACCTATAGCAAGAACGATATGGCTCGCCCAACGCGTACTGCTTCCGGAACGGTGTATGGTATTTATGGTTCGTCATGTACTAACCTGCTGGTTGAGAAAAATAAGGTGCATAACCTCTATGATGCACATCCAACGAGCACATCGGCAACCTATCCTATTTACCTGCCATCAACCGGAATCTCTGCGGCTCAACCTAACAGGGTTGAAAACAACCTGATATATGAAGTAAATGGTGGTAGCGGGACGATATATGGTATTTACATTGCAGGGTATAATAACTGGAGTATCTATCACAACACTGTGGTTTTAGACTACGCTGCTGCAACTGCGGGAACCACCTACGGATTGTACACCTACGGAACCGCGATGAACATTAAGAACAACATCGTATACGTAACGAGAGGTGGTACGGGAACAAAATACTGCCTGTATTATTCAACAACGGGTGTTGCCAGCTCGAACAGGAACGTGTTATACATGGGATCTACTTCCGGCACTAACGGAATTGGATACTACAGCAGTGGCAAGACGACGTTGACTGACTGGAAGACTACGAACTATGATTTAAACAGCAGTGATGCTGATCCATCATTCCCCGGTGCAGGCGATTACAAGCCTACCGAGCAGCTTATCAATAATATGGCTGAAGCGGGACTAGTATTAACAGACATTGCTGACGTAGTACGCTCTACGAGCCCTGACCCAGGCGCTTACGAGTTTTCGGTTCTGACACCTGGATTGAACATGTCGGCCGACGGACTGGTTGCTCCTGCTGCATCAGGCAACAATTGTTATGCTGCTACAGAAGCCGTAACCATTAAGATCGTTAACCTAAGCGAGTCGACTATTGATTTTGCTGTGAACCCGGTTACCGTTACCGTAAACGTAACAGGCGCCGTAACACAGACATTGACAAAAGTTCTGATTTCCGGTACACTTGCTTCTGATTCAAGCATGAATGTTACGATGGATGTGCCACTGAACATGCTTACAGCGGGTACTTATACGTTTGATGCATCAACCTCTGTAACAGGGGATGCTAACCCATCGAATGATGCGATGCCAACGGTAACAAGAACCAAGACAGCCTTGGCCGCTGGTACCGTAGCAGCAACTCCTGGTGAACTTTGCGCTTATAGTCCATTGGTTCCAACGTTGTCATCTACGGGCACAACGGGATATAGCGACCTGCAATGGCAGCAAAGTGCAAATACTACTTCCGGCTTTACAAACATATCCGGAGCAACAACCAATCCGTTCGTACTTGGGTCAGCTCCAACACAGGCTATGTATTACAGATTAGTAGCTAGTTGTTCGGGCAACGGAGATACTTCTTCAGTATTTGCTTTGAGCTATAATAACCCGATGGTTACTTCTACCACACCGGATACAACATGCGGTACAGGAAGTGTAACGTTACAAGCAACAGCTAACGCAGGCGCTACCCTTAACTGGTATGAAACAGCAACAGGCGGTACAGCGATTGCAACCGGCAACAGCTTTACAACACCTTCCATCACCACTACAACCAAGTATTATGTATCTGCCTCACTTGGAGGTGGAACGGGATCGGCAGGTTTGCAGAATGCCATTTCAACTACCGGTTATACGCAGGAAGCGGGATTGATCTTCGATGCGCTTAGCACGTTTACTTTAATGGGTGTTAACGTGTACCCGATGGGTTCAGGTTCCGGCACGGTAACTATTAATGTTGAGAATACAAGTAATGTTGTTATACACACTACCACCGTTACGCTAACGGGAACAGGTGCTCCATATGTGAAAACATATGTTCCGCTTAACTGGGTAATTCCAGCCGGCACGAATTATAAGATCAACATGCTTACTCCAACAGGATCCGTTACCGGCCTGGTGAGAGAATCGGGTGCTTCATGGGGAAGTTACCCTCTAACTACAGCAGGTGTGATTAGCATCACAAATGGTAAATGCTGTCCTGATGCAGCAAGCGCTTCCTACTACTACTTCTATGATTGGCTGGTTTCGACCGCATGTGAAAGCGGACGTGATACGGTAGAGGCATTTGTAGATTACACACCGGGATGTTCAACCGTACCTGTTACGATGCTTAGCTTACAAGGTGACAAACAAGGCAGTGTAAACAACCTTTCATGGAGCACAGTAAGCGAAGCGCACAACAGTGGTTTTGAAATTCAACGTAGTGTGGATGGACAACAGTTCAGCAAGCTTGCATTTGTAAATTCTAAAGGTGAAAACGGCAACAGCAGTTCATTGTTAACTTACAGTTACCAGGATGCCAAGCCATTAGCAACTACGAATTACTACAGGTTAAAGCAAATAAATAAAGACGGATCTTATCGCTTCTCAAACGTTATTTCTATTAAAGGAAATGATGCGACAAGAATTGAGTTTACGAGCGTATATCCTAACCCGGTTATCAATAGCCTTAACGTTGTACTGACAGCTCCTTCTGCTGATAACGTAACACTGGTTATAACTGACATCATGGGTAAGGTAGTATTGCGTGAAGCAAGAACTCTCAAAGCAGGATCCAACCTGTTTAACCTAAACGTAAACAGCCTTGCCCAAGGAACATACATTATAAAAGCTGTATGTTCTAAAGGATGCGAAGGAACTGTTACGAAGTTTGTGAAATAGCAAGCAATGCAATCATGAAAAGGCCGGAATTATTCCGGCCTTTTTTTATAATGTTTAGCGGAGAAAAATTATTTCATCTCCCAAACAAGCGCGCTGGCTCCGAGTATGGCTGCATCGCTTTCTTTGAGTTCGCTGAAAATTAGTTGTATCTTATTGCGGAAGATGGGTAAGAGGTTTTCTTCCATGTGTTCGCGGGTGGGATTCATAATTAAGTCGCCTGCGGCTGCCAATCCGCCGAACAGTACGATAGCCTGCGGTGAGGAAAACATGATAAAGTTGGCGAGAGCCCGTCCCAATATTTCGCCGGTAAAACGAAAGACCTCAATTGCAACTTCGTCACCTTTTATGGCGCAATCATAAACAACTTTGGAGGTAAGTGCATCGGGACTGTAATTATGCAACAGGCTTTTTCCCGTCGTGTCTCTTGATAAACCTTCTATTGCCGTTAAGCGGACACCTGTGGCACTGCAATAAGCTTCGAGAGAGCCTTTGAGGCTGGTGCCCCAATGCGGCCTTCCATTAGGAAACACGATGGTATGACCTAACTCGCCAGCAAATCCATCGTGTCCGTAAATTAACTGTCCATTTGCTACGATTCCACTGCCAACCCCGGTCCCGAGCGTTATCATAATAAAGTCGCGCATGCCCCTGGCTGCACCATACATCATTTCGCCAACGGCTGCTGCATTTGCATCATTGGTTAAAGCAGCTGGCAAATTGAAACGCCTGGTAACTATCTCAGCAAACGGAATAACGCCTTTCCATTCAAGGTTGGGTGCAAACTCAATGGTTCCTTTATAGTAATTACCGTTGGGCGCCCCTATTCCGATACCCTTGATATTTTTATGACCTGCTTTAGCAATAATGGGTGAAAGAGACTTAAACAAGTCATCAATAAAGGTTTCGGGGGTGGCGTGGCCCCTGGTGGGCATGTCGCCCTGTTCGAAGATATTACCGCGGTGGTCAACAATGCCGTATTTGGTGTTTGTACCTCCGATATCGATACCTATAGCAAATTGCTGGTTAGCAGAAACATTCATACGATTGGGTTTTTAATGTGAGCCGGCAGTGCTTCTCTCAAAATCAATACCTTGTTTTCGCAGGCTACCTCTTACGTACCATGCAAAGAAGGCAAGGTAGGCGAAACATAAAACGGGGACCCAATAACTTTGGTGAATGCCATAGCCTGCTATGCCTGTGCGGCTTTGCATGAAGTCGGCGAGTTTACCCTGGATAGGTGGAATGATGCCTCCTCCCAATATCATCATTATTAAAAATGCAGAACCTTGCGTGGTGTATTTTCCTAACCCGGCCACACTAAGGTGAAATATTGCAGGCCACATGATACTGCAAAACAGTCCGCCGCTCATAAAAGCATACACTGCTACCATGCCGGTTGAGTTGATACCGACGAGCATGGCTAGCATTCCCAGTAGAGCGTATAGGAGCAAAGTGCGCGAAGGTTTATCGTTACTGAGAAAAAAAGCTATGATTTGAATGATGACAAGGAAGACATAATACACAAGGGGCCGGTAATCGTATTGAGATAAGGCAATTACACCAATGACAATTCCGAAAGCAACCAACGGGACAATGAATGTAAGCAGCTTACGAGTGGTATCTTTAAATTCAAACACTGCGAGTGATGCCGTCCACCTGCCTATCATTAAACTTCCCCAATACAGGGCAACGAAAGGCGCTACCTGTGATGATTGGAAACCTCCAAACATTTCCTGCTTCAATAGCTCGCCTAAATTGCTTACAACAGTAACCTCCACCCCTACATATACGAAAATGCCGAGCATACCCAATACCAACTGGGGGTATTTCATGGCACCCCAGCCATTTGGGTTAGAAGCTGCGCTGCGGTTAGCAATCAATAAGCTGAACACGACTACAGCAAGCGCACCGAACAACCACTTCATACGATAGGTTTCGAGGTTGTGTAAGGTTTCGCCAGTGGCATCGGCCAGGCCTCCCCGGTAGCTATTGAATACAGGTACAAACATAACCACCAACAACACCGTCATTATTATAAGCATGTATAAAGCCTTACCAGCCCTCTCTGTTTTTTCGATAGTAACTCCTGAAGGGACCTTTTTGGAGAAATGAAAAAGTGCGGCTGCGGCAATAAACAGGGCACCTACTGCAGCATAGAGTACGATGACCTTATCGAGGCTTAAACCCTGTATTTTTTCATCGGTAATGGCTGCTGTGGTACCAAACAGTGCAAAGGCGACCACAAGCGGACCGATTAAAGTTCCAAAGGAATTGATGCCCCCTCCGAGGTTTACGCGGCTAGCCCCGGTAGAAGGGTCACCTAACATGATTGCGAAAGGCTGGGCGGCCGTTTGCTGAAGAGAAAACCCAAGTGCAACAACGAATAAGCCTGCAAGCATACCATTGAAAGTATTGCCTTGTACTGCGACGATCATTGCCAAGGCCCCCAATGCAGAAAACAACAGACCGTATACGATGCTTTTTTTATATCCCCATTTACCAACAAGATCCATTCCTCCAAAGGCACCGTAGGCGAATAAACCCAAAGCGCCAATGTAATAGGCTAGATAGAAGGCAAAATCAATGAGCTGGCTTTGAAACTGGTCGAGGTGAAAGTAGTGTTTACAAAAAGGAATAAAGACACTGTTGCCTGCTGCTATAAACCCCCAGAAAAAGAAAACAGTAACCAGCGTAGTTAATGCGCCCTTATTGGTGGGTTGCAATGGTTTACTCATATAGTGATACGAAAAGTTTTGAGCACTGAAAGTAAACAATGCAAAGAAAACATTGTGTTTTTACCCCGTATTTATGCCACTGGGAAGTATTACCGTATCAATAGTAACGCCTACAAGCTACAACACGCAGGCCCTATTGCATGATAAGGTTGGCGATATTTATGATAGCCCCCGAGGGTACTGTGAGACGTGCACCGTTAGAGAAAGTAATGGATCCGGAATAAATACATGTGGATCCACCACTAATATCGATTACTACGTGCGAGCCGGGTGGCACGGGGTTGGGCGGGATGAGATTGTTGCGCCAATTGGAAGCCGTTTGCCAACTACCATTTCCGATGAAAGTATAAACAGGGCCACCACTTAGTTTCCACATATCTCCGAAAAATGAGTCACTATTACTACTTGCTGAGGTACCCTGACCTCCGAACACGTAAATATTGTAGTATTTATCAACCCACATCAGACCGTCCCACCGGGTACCAACCTTTAAATCGGGGTGTGGCACACCGGGTTTTGTTGCATTAGAAGTTAGTTTAGTACCGGTAATGTCGCCTCCCAACCATGTCCATAGATTTGTTGCCGGTGAGTAACGAAAGAGATCATTCAACATGACTACAGCTTCTGAACTGGAAGATCCCCATCCACCGAACATAATGAAGTCGCCTGAAGGTTCAATGGCACAGAACGGTTCGCCCCTGATGCCAGGTTTAGTAGAAGCGTTCGGAGTTCCTTTAGTATTATAGACAGAAAACTGGTTAAAACCCGTGGTAGTATCGCCCGAGACCCAGGTCCATTGATTGGTTGCAACTGAAAACTTCCAAAAGTCGCTCAAATAGAAGTTGCCATAAATACCACCCGCGGGAAAAAATGCTCTTCCATAACCGCCAAACAACCAAAGGTTACCATTATTATCTGCCCAGCTAGCCGATCCATAACGAGCGCCGGGAGTATTAGCAGGAGCGGCGAAGCCTTTTGAGCCGAAGGTTGAAGATTTATTAGGCGTTGAGTCGCCTGCCATCCAGGTCCAGATTAGCGTTGCTGGATCAAATTTCCAGAGGTCGTTAAGATTTCCACCTGAAGAATTTGCATTTCCTGAGCCTCCGAACAACCAAAACTTTCCGGATGGATCCACCCAACTCCGTGTGCCAGATCGATTACCCGGCTCGGTTGCTGCTGTACCCATGCCTTTCACTCCATAATTACTAAAGACTACACCAGAAGTTGTGTCGCCTTTAACCCAGGTCCATTCATTGGTGGCTATACTATATTTCCACATCACAACTGAAGAGCCTAATAGCCAAAGGTTGTTTTGGGCGTCGATCCATTGCGCATTTGAATGAAATGCAGGCGTATTGTTTATGGAAGGGACACCCATGGTGCCGAAAGTTGCTTTTTGGCTGCCGGTATCCGAGCCGCTTTTCCAGGTCCATTGATCTGTAGTTACGTTGTAATGCCAAAGGCAGTTCAGATCTCGCAATTTCGTAGTGTCTGCTGTGTACCCATAGCCGCCGTACATCCAAAATTTGCCGCTGGTATCAGTCCATGATACCGCTCCTCTACGTGAACCTGGTCTGTTGGTAGCTGATGGAACGCCTTTAACCCCGTAAACTGCCGGGAGTTTCTCTCCACCTTTCATCATTGCTGCCCATTGGCTGGTACCTGTAACCTGCGAAAATGAGGAAATCGAAAAAATAAAAACGTATGCAATTAGAAATAAAACGCGGGCCATAAACAGTGATTTTGGTTTTTAAGCATCGGCAAAATAGGGAAAAAATACAAATATGAAAATGCCGGTGATACCATTGCCTGAAGTAGTTATTGAAGATTATTATTGGACATTTTTTTGTTGACTCATCATATTTAGTTTTTTGAGCGTTACTTTGAAGTTGCGTTTCTTTATATATGTAAGTAGTATGGAAATAGTTCACGTTAGTGCAGAGTGTTACCCGGTTGCCAAAGCAGGCGGATTAGGTGATGTGGTAGGTGCCCTGCCAAAATACCTTGTGAATGCAGGGCACGAGGCAAAGGTGGTAATGCCCATGTACCGCACTAAATTCCTATACGAAAACAATTTTACCGTTGACCATAAGGGGACCACTAATCTTGGCGACTGGTGGTTTGAATACACCATAATTAAGGAATCGACGAACAAGTTGGGCTTTGATCTTTACCTGGTGGATATTCATGGTTTACTAGACCGTGAAAAGATTTATGGTTACCCGGACGATGTGGAGCGATTCACGGCATTTCAAATAGCTGTACTGCATTGGATAAACCAATGGAGCCATAAGCCGGATGTGATACACTGCCACGATCATCATACTGCATTAATGCCATTTATGATGAAGTATTGCTTTGCGTTTGCGAAGTTGATGGATGTGCCTTCTGTGCTTACCATTCATAATGCGCAGTACCAGGGATGGATGGGTTGGAACAAGAGCACCTATATACCAGCCTGGGACACATGGAAAGGAGGTTTACTGGACTGGAACGATACGATTAACCCGCTTGCTTCGGGAATTAAGTGTGCGTGGGCAGTGACGACGGTTAGCAACAGTTACCTGGATGAAATGAAGTACCAGGCGAACGGCCTGGAGCCATTGTTTTGGTATGAACAGGGGAAAAGTCGTGGAATTTTAAACGGAATAGACACGGACGTGTGGAATCCTGAAACTGACAAATTCATCAAAGAGCAATACGATCCCGAGATTGTAAAGCAGGGAAAGGAATGGAACAAGAAGGCGATCTGCAAAGAGTTTGGCCTTGACCAAAACAATCCGCTTTTCGTATTTATCGGGCGGCTAGTAGGAGAAAAAGCGGCAGACATTTTGCCCGATGCTATTCTCTCTTCGCTGTACAGCATGCAAGGCAAAGTAAATTTCATGGTGCTGGGCAACGGAGATGCGGAGGTAGAAAACCAATTGAAAAACATACGCAATCATTTTGAGGGCAACTATAATACATTCATAGGGTACGACGAATCCCTCAGCCACCTGTTGTATGCAGGAGCTGATTTTCTTTTAATGCCAAGCCGTGTAGAGCCTTGTGGCCTGAACCAGATGTATGCGATGAAGTATGGTACTGTTCCGATGGTGAGGAGTACCGGGGGCCTGAAAGACACCGTGCAAGACATTGGGGACGATGGCTGGGGAATTCGGTTTGACCAGGCAACCGTTGGCGATGTGGCTTATAGTGTGGGAAGGGCAGTGAAACTTTATGATCAGCGCGACAGAATGGTGCAGGTTCAAAAGAAAATGATGCATATAGACCACAGTTGGGAGAACAGCGTAGAACAATACATAAACCTATATAAAAGTCTCAAGTAATAATATGATAAACCCAAAATCTGTAATCTCCGTTATACTTGGAGGGGGCGCCGGAACCAGGCTTTACCCACTGACGGCTACGCGAAGCAAACCTGCGGTGCCGATTGCAGGAAAATACCGGCTGGTAGATATCCCTATAAGCAACTGTATAAATTCGAACATTCACCGCATGTTTGTACTGACGCAGTACAACTCTGCATCGCTAAACAAGCATATTAAAAACACCTACCATTTCAGCGCATTCAGCACTGGCTTTGTAGACATATTAGCTGCAGAGCAAACGCCTGACAGCCAGAGCTGGTACCAAGGCACAGCAGATGCTGTAAGGCAGAGCCTGAAGCACATTTACAATTTTGACTTCGATTATGTACTCATCCTGAGTGGCGACCAGCTTTATCAAATAGATTTTGATGAGATGATTACTGCGCATGCCAACAGCGGTGCAGACATCACCATTGCCACGATACCTGTAGCAGAAAGAGAGGCTTCTGACTTCGGCATTCTTAAGATTGATGAAGACAAATTTATTACTTCGTTTATAGAGAAGCCAAAGAAAGACTTGCTAGCTGATTGGGTAAGTGATACCGGTGAAGAGATGAGAAAGCAGGGAAGGGTTTACCAGGCATCGATGGGTATTTATGTGTTTACCCGCAAGATGATGCACGATCTGCTTCTTGAGGAGTTCCCGGATGATACAGACTTTGGGAAAGAGATTATTCCGAAATCTATCGGAAATCATAAAGTGGTAAGCTATCAATACGATGGCTATTGGACGGACATCGGTCACGTTTACGCTTTCTTTGAAGCTAACCTTGAGTTAACGAAAGACCTACCTCCTTTCAACCTTTTTGACAACACTAATATCATTTACAGCCGCGCACGTATGTTGCCGCCGGCAAAAATCAGTGGCACGACGCTGGAAAAAACCGTGATAGCTGATGGATCCATCATAAACGCCAGCCGAATAGAACATAGTGTGATAGGCATAAGGGCAAGGGTAGGCCATGGTACCACAATAGTAAGTACCTACATTATGGGGAACGACTATTATGAGACGATTGAACAAATGGAAGACAATATTCAAAAAGGAATTCCTAAAATTGGTATCGGCGAACGTTGCTATATTAAGCAGGCTATAATTGATAAAAACGCCAGAATCGGAAACGATGTACGCATTAACGGAGGCACCCACCTGCAGGATATGGATCACAATCTTTTTACAATAAAGGACGGATTTGTCGTTGTAAAAAAGTGTGCGGTAATACCGGACGGGTTCGTTATCTAACGGATAGGACGGAAAGTTTTAAAAAGCCCCTTAATAAAAGGGGCTTTTTTTTGCAATAACCACAGCAAAAAATAGCAAAGCCCGGCAAACGCCAGGCTTTTACTGTTACATTCAAAACCAACCTAAGGTAATAACGCAGAACAGTTCCTATTTATTGTTGCTGCCATTTTCTTTTGCATCGTTCCTGAAGGCTACGACGCCATCGAACACATCAACCAGCACCGGATGGCCGCGATCTATATCGCCACTAAGTATTTTTTTACTAAGTTGGTTGACTATCTCCTTCTGTATCATTCGTTTCAAAGGCCTTGCACCGAATTGCGGGTCGTAGCCATTCTCTGCCAGGTAGTCGAGGAGGTAATCACTGAACTCGAGTTGCATACCACTTTGTGCCACCATTTTTTGTAACTGAGCGAGCTGAATATTGATAATGCCTTTTATCTCGTTCTTCATCAATGGCTGAAACATAATGATCTCATCTATCCTGTTGAGAAATTCAGGCCTGATAGTTTGCCTAAGAAGATTCATGAGTTCCACCTTTGTACGATCCACTATCTCATCTACGTTTTGCTCTTTGACGTTTTCGAAAGCCTCCTGAATGATATGACTCCCGATATTGCTCGTCATAATTATGATCGTGTTTTTGAAATTAACTATCCTGCCTTTATTATCCGTTAAACGGCCATCATCCAGTACCTGCAGCAAGACATTCCACACGTCAGGGTGAGCTTTTTCGATTTCATCGAGCAATACCACGCTATATGGCTTTCTACGCACAGCCTCTGTTAACTGGCCGCCTTCATCATAACCCACATATCCCGGAGGAGCACCAACCAACCGAGAAACCGTGTGCTTCTCCTGGTATTCGCTCATATCAATTCTCGTCATCATACTCTCGTCATCGAAAAGGTATTCTGCGAGGGCTTTTGCCAGTTCTGTTTTACCCACTCCCGTGGTACCGAGAAAGATGAAAGAGCCAATAGGTTTTCGCGGATCGCTCAACCCAGCCCTGCTCCTTCTTATTGCATCAGCCACGGCGGTGATGGCTTCGTCCTGTCCTACGACGCGTTGGTGTAAATGATCTTCAAGCTGAAGTAACTTCTCTCGTTCGCTTTGCAGCATACGGGTTACAGGAATGCCTGTGGCCTTTGCCACATTCTCAGCAATGTCTTCAGCATCCACTTCTTCCTTTAGCAGCCGCTTTTCGCTTGCTTCTTCCAACTGGCCGGACATTTCGGCGATGATCTTTTCCTGCTCCTGAATTTTACCATAGCGTATTTCTGCTACCCTGCCGTAATCACCTTCACGTTCAGCTCTTTCAGCTTCAATTTTCAGTTTCTCTATTTCGGCTTTTGCGTTCTGAACTTTTTCTACGAGGTCTTTCTCCTGTTGCCATTTTGCACTATAGGTATCCCTTTCTACCATCAGGTTACTAATATCTGTATTCAGCTCTTTCAGCTTTTCTTCATCATCTTCCCTTTTGATGGCTTCCCGTTCAATTTCGAGCTGGCGTATCTGGCGTTCGAGCTTATCCAGTTCCTCCGGCATAGAATTCATTTCGAGGCGGAGCCTGGCAGCACTTTCGTCAATCAAATCAATTGCTTTATCGGGTAAGAACCTGTCCGTGATATAACGATTGGAAAGCTCTACTGCTGCAATGATTGCTTCGTCCTTAATACGAACATGATGATGTGCTTCGTACCTGTCCTTCAACCCACGCAGGATAGAGATGGCATCGTCTACTGAAGGTTCATCGATTGTTACCCGTTGAAAACGACGCTCGAGCGCTTTATCTTTTTCAAAAAACTTCTGGTATTCGTTGAGCGTTGTAGCGCCAACCGCCCTAAGCTCGCCCCTGGCAAGTGCAGGCTTCAGAATATTGGCTGCGTCCATAGCTCCTTCGCCACCGCCCGCACCTACGAGCGTATGTATTTCATCGATGAAAAGAATTATCTCGCCATCACTTTTTGAAACTTCGTTGATGACAGCTTTCAAGCGCTCTTCAAATTCACCTTTATATTTAGCACCTGCAATGAGCTGCCCCATGTCGAGGGCATAAATAATTTTTGATTTAAGGTTCTCAGGTACGTCGCCGTTAACAATACGCATAGCTAAGCCTTCTGCAATAGCCGTTTTACCTACTCCCGGTTCTCCAACTAAAATAGGGTTATTCTTAGACCGGCGGGTAAGTATGTGAAGCGTGCGGCGGATTTCCTCATCCCGGCCAATGACGGGGTCCAGTTTACCTGCACCTGCAAGTTCATTAAGGTTTTTCGCATACTTCTGCAAAGCGTTGTATTGCTGACTCTGGGTTTGTGAGTTTACGGTTGACCCTTTGCGCAGTTCTTTTACAGCAGCTACGAGGCCTTTTTCGGTAAGTCCTGCATCCTTTAACATTTTCGCCGCATCATCACTTCCCTGCAAAATGCCGAGAAGCAAGTGTTCAACACTAACAAATTCATCGTTGAAAGTGCGGATTGATGCGGCAGCCCGCAATAGTGCATTGTTGAGATCGCGCCCAACCACCTGAGCAGGATCGCCTGAGGCCTTTGGTAGTTTAGCAATGGTCTCCTCAAGACGCGTTGAAATATATTGAACATTTATGTTGTTCTTTTTCAATAGGAAAAGTACAGGCGAATCCTGGTCGTCCAGCAAAGCTTTCAACAAGTGGTTCGTTTCAATGTTGGGATTGCCTGCATTGAAAGCTACCTGTTGCGCTGCCTGGATGGTTTCCTGGGCTTTGATAGTATAGTTGTTCAAGTTCATAGTTCGATGTCTCCTAAATGGTACGTTTAGTTGTAGTATCTTCAAACCCTAATCCAACGGAATAAATCGGAAATTATGACCTCTAAATCTGTTTTAAACTGCCTTTACGGCATTGTTACAGCAACATTCCTGCTAATATTTCAGGCTCCTGTGTTTGCACAGTACGACTTCTCAGCTATTGACCGGATACTGGAGCGCAATAAGAAAGAGATAGGTGCAGACATTGTAGTGATGGTTGCGTCGCCAGATAAAATACTTTATAAGAAAGAGCTTGGAGAAATGAGAGCGAATAGTGAAGCACCGCTTGCTGACGCAAGCAAATGGCTCACGGCTGCGGTAATCATGCAGGCAGTGGACGAAGGAACTATGACACTGGATGACAAACTAGTGGACTATATTCCTTTGATGGAGAAATATAAGAAAAGCTACATAGCAATCAGGCATTGCCTGAGTCATACAACAGGGCTGGAAGCGAGCGAAGTATCGCTAAATGCAATAAAAAAGACGAAGTATGAAACCTTGCAAGAAGAAGTGAATGATTTCATTACGAAAAGGGATATCAAAAACAACCCCGGAGAAGAGTTTTGGTACAGCAATGTTGGCTTGAACATGGCTGCAAGGATAATGGAACTGAAATCGAAAAATAAGTCGTTTGACCGTATCGCACAGGAGAAATTCTTCAGGCCAATGACCATGAAAACAAACTTCAGAACAGATGGTGTTTCTGCAGTGAATCCATCTGCCGGTGGAAGGAGCAATGCTGCAGACTATATTAAGTTTTTACAGATGATTCTGAACAATGGAATGTTCAATGGGAAGCATATACTAAGTGAAAATGCAATTGCAGCAATGCATAAGCCCCAGATAACTGCCGACATGATAAAATATGCCCCAAAAGCAGCTGAGGGTTTCCTGTATGGATATGGCAATTGGGTTAAGTTTTCGGAGAACAATCCCAATCAATTGTCTTTGTCTCACTCTTCTGGTTTATTCGGCCCTTATGTTATGATTGACCATTGTAATAAATATGCGCTTGTGATACTCGTACCGGAGCTATCGGCTGAAAAAAAGAAAGATGAGATTTATAAACAAATTAAAGGCGCAATAGACGAAGCGTTGAGCAGCAGTTGTGAATAAGCTAATGTTAAAAGACCATTGCTTTTATCATCAATTCCGGTACAATAATGGTGGCTTTGTAAAGGAAAACTTATAACATGGATATAATAGTTGAATCTCCGGGTTTTAAAGCGAGCCAAGATCTTGTTAATTACGTTCACGAAAAAGTTGGTAAGCTGAAACCCAATGATCGCATCATAAGAGCAAATGTGACGTTATTTGCGGGTCCTGATAAAGCAACACCTACCGCGTATTGCGAAATAAGGCTTGAAATTCCCGGAAACGATCTTTTCGTAAAATCGGATGGTGGTGAATTTGAACAGGCAGTAGACAACGCCGTTGCCACAATACAGGAACAATTGAGAAGGGCTAAAGAAAAACAAGAAGATAGCTACCGGAGAATACAGTAGTAATAAAAAGCGTTATAAAAAAGCATCCTGTTAAACCAGGGTGCTTTTTGTTTTATGGAAGGGAAATTAAAAATCCCTCCTACTACGAGGAGGGATTACAACTAAAAACACCATACTATAAAGCCAGGTTAGTCGGGCTTCTTTCCATCCAGGAAAGTATTCAACGTTGAAATTTGCCCGTTCTCATTATTTTCATCAGCCTTCACATGATACTTACTATAAAAGTGTTCGGCAGATGTTAGTGTATTTCCAAACAACTCCATGTTCCTCCTAATGTAGGCAGGGACTGTTTCAAATTCGTTGTTTGGATCGTTTGCATTGATGTTATAAGAAAGGTTGCGCAGCTTTTGAATTCTTTCCTGTGCTCTTCTTTTCTGCCCGTCTTCATCTTCATCAAACACTGCGCTGGAGGAAGATGCAACATTTTGGGAAGCGTCTTCTTTGATTACCATTCCAAAGTCGATTGCTTCTTCTTCATGATCATCTTTGAAGATGTTTACAGGCTTAGCCGGTTGTTGATCATCCGTATTATTTCCGAGCGAACTAAGATAGCTGCGCGGATCTACCGGAGGCTGCTGTGCGATAGGAGGAATAAAGGAGACTTCAGGCTTTGGCGTAGGAGGCTTTTCGGGCTGCGGGGTTTCCTCCCTTTTTAGTTCGTAAGCAGGTTTATCCTGTGCCGCATAGATATTGTTTGGCCTTTGCAGGAAAGATTCCATCACAGGTGTGTTGGGCACCTCAGGCTTTTCAACCAATTTCATTTCAGGCATTTCAGGTTCAACAGGTTCTACATTAACAGGCCCTGTTATTTCAGGAGTTAGTTCGAACATAACCGGAGGGACGTCTTCCTCTCTTGGGACCGGCGTGAAGAACACAGGTGCCTGGTCTAATACCTGGTTATGGATATGGATTGATTCCTCTTTCAATGATGGTGCAAAAGGGTCTTTGTCTTCAAAGCTCAATGCCGCCTGCTGCGGCTGCACGGGTGGCGCTTTGGTTTTATCGTCGTTGTCCATCGAGAGCGTCATAAGAATTTTCTCTTCCTTGGGTTGCTGAACAACAGGCTTTTGCGTTTTTGTGAATGGATCTTTGTGTTCGAAACCTGTGGCAATAAGTGTAATACCAATCTTATCGCCAAGGGTATTATCGTAGCCCATACCTACAATAACATCCGTATTTTCACCGGCCTGCATGCGTAGGTGGTTGTTGATAATTTCAAGTTCGTCCATTGTACATTCTGCGTCGCCCTCTGCACTATTGATATTGATTAGAATCCACTTAGCGCCACGGATATCGTTATCGTTAAGTAATGGTGAACTAAGAGCGTCTTCGATGGCGCGCTGAGCACGGTCTTCCCCATTCATTTCGGAGCTACCGAGAATAGCGACTCCGCCATTTTTCATTACAGTACACACATCGGCAAAGTCGACAATAATGTGCCCGCGGCTGTTGATAATATCAGTGATACATTTGGCCGCAGTGGCAAGTACATTATCGGCCTTACCGAAAGCTTCCCTCATTTTGAGGTTGCCATATTGCATGCGTAATTTATCGTTGCTAATAACGAGTAGTGTGTCGACGTAAGGTTTTAATTCCCTGATACCCTCCTCTGCCTGTTGGTGACGGCGTGGGCCTTCGAATCCAAAAGGCGTTGTAACGATACCTACTGTAAGAATACCGAGATCACGACAAATTTTAGCCATGATGGGTGCACCACCCGTACCGGTTCCACCGCCCATACCGGCACAGATGAAAGCCATTTTAGTATTTACCTCAAGTATCCGTTTAATTTCTTCTAGCGACTCTTCAGTTGCCTGCTTACCAATTTCGGGATTAGCACCGGCACCGAGCCCTTGTGTAAGATGGGGCCCAAGTTGAATTTTGTTTGGTACACGCGATTGCTCGAGCGCTTTAGCATCAGTATTGCAGATGATGAAGTCAACGCTTTCTATGTCCTGGCTGAACATGAAGTTTACTGCATTGCTTCCTCCACCTCCCACACCAAGCACCTTGATGATGGAGGATTTTTGTTTTGGAAGATCGAAATGGATCATAGTTGATGTATTTAGTTGGGTTAGTAAGCTGTTTGGATTTTTAAGAGTTTATTGGTTTAGCGCATTTCCCTATCTGTTTCCTCATTAAAAAGATCAATGATGCTGTCTTTGAACTTTTCCCAGAAACGGTTTAGCCCTTTACGCTTCTTCATATCAATCATATCTCCCGTTTCTTCCGCCTTTGCAAGCGCTTCGATAGCTTCCTCTTTCCTGAGTGTTGGCGGCACCTCTAGTTTAATATGCTTTGTAGCAAACTCTTTAGTATTGTTTTCATAGTCGCTGAAACCTTTAAGAATAAGTCCGATACAGGTTGAGTACATCGGCTTCTTAAGTTCATCCACATGATTAGCTGCGAGATGCTCATTGGGAAACCCTATTCTTGCATTGAGCCCGGTGACATACTCTGTAAGTTGGATGAGATGCTTTAACTGGGAACCGCCACCTGTGAGTATTATTCCTCCATTCATTGTACGGCTGTCCATACCTACCTGCTTAAGATGATAGGTAACAAAGTCTAGTATTTCACTCATCCTTGCCTGGATGATGTTAGCGAGATTCTTTACGCTGATCTCTTTTGGCGGCATGCCTTTGATGCCGGGTATTGTTATAAACGCGTTGCTCTTTGCTTCGTCTGACAATGCGCTACCAAACTGAACCTTCATAGCCTCAGCCTGTGTAGTCAATACGCCCAGCCCTCTTTTGATATCAATTGTTATGTTCTCGCCACCAAATGGAATAACGGCCGTATGTTTTAATATGCCATCGTAGAATACAGCGAGGTCCGAAGTACCACCGCCGATATCAAGTATAGCCACTCCAGCTTCAAGATCTACATCGCTCATCACGGCAGAAGCGGAAGCCAAGGGTTGCAAAACAAGATCTTTAGTTTTCAGGTTACTTCTTTCCACGGCGCGATTGATATTCCTTATCGCATTCTTATCGCCGGTGATGATGTGGAAGTTTGCCCCGACCTTAACGCCATTGTAGCCGATGGGGTCTTTTACATTTTGAAGATTGTCCACATGGAAATCCTGCGGAATCACGTCGATGATCTGGTCGCCTGCAGGAATGAAAGTTTTCTTTTGGTTTTCGATCAACTGGTTGATTTCCGATGCCTGGATTTCCACATCGGAGTTTTGGCGCACGATATCGCCCCTTGTTTGCAAACTCTTGATGTGGTGGCCGGCAACCCCCACATAAACCTCGTTGATTTCGAGGTCGGGATTGCTTTTGTAACAATTGTCTAAAGCATTTTGGATGGCTTTAATCGTCTGGTCGATGTTTAGCACCTGTCCATGTTGTACTCCATGGCTGTTAGCGCGTCCAAAACCGAGGATTTCTAATTTGCCATACTCATTTTTTCGTCCGGCAATGGCTGCAATTTTTGTTGTTCCAATGTCGAGACCTACAATGATTGGTGATTCATTCTGGCTCATATATCTGTTTTTAGTTGTTAGAACTGTTTTTTCTATTGTTTTGTTTGTCTATACGTTGTACTAAAGCCTTGATGTCTTTGTTTTTTCCAATGATGCAGGCCTGGTTTTCATAACTGCCTTTGGCTTTGATGAAGGAGTAGCCTTCATCAAAGCAGGTGTTTTTACCTGGGCAATCCGGTACGGCACTAACACTGTATCAGCTACGGCGGTATTTATCGAGTCATTCAGGATCGCCGGCATGCCTCCATTTGAAGCAACTACCTGGCCCTGGAACTGTACATTTATTTTGCGATACCGATCGAAGCCTTCCCGTGCCAATACCTGCCTGTAAAAAACCAGCATAGCATTTAGTTTACGCTCGATTTCTTCTGATGTTCCGATTTGAATTGTATGATTACCGATCACCGGAACTATTTCGAATGTCCTGTTTGAAAGCACTTCCACCTGGGCCACCTGTGCATTCCAAAAAGAGTCTTTAACGATAAAGGCGGCAAGCTTCTTAACGTCGTTTAAAACCAAGCTGTCGGCCTTTGAAAGAAAAATACGGTCTGAAGGGAAAGATGTGAAATAAGGCACCCTTGCGCTTAGCTTATCGCTCAATGGCAAGCGCCGTGCCCCGCTATCGATGTAGAAAGAAGTGCCCTGCACTGTGAATATCCGGGCGATTGGCGTACGTTCCGTGACCCTGACCTGCAATACATGGTTGTTATCGAAAAAGAGATTGGCTTTTGCTATCCATGGATTCTCTTCGAGTTGCTGTTCGAGTTTACGAAGCGAAATGCTGCCGGTAGAGCGGTTCAGCACATTACGTTCCGCGCCAAGCACTGTACGAATGTCTTTCTCATCGAGAAACATGCGGTCTTCCTCTGCATCGAGTTGTACGTTTACGTCAGAACAAAGCGTTGCATTCTTCGCCTGCATAGATACCACCATCAGGTACAAGGTTGTTGCCCCAAGGAGACACCACAAAGTGGCAATTATCTTATGCTTCCAATTCTTCACTTTGCTTTTAGTATTGTTTTTGCTTCCTGCACTATTGCGTCGATATCGCCTGCACCTGCCATTACTAACAAGCCGGGCTTCCGGGTTTTTACCCACTGCAGCAATTCACCCTTCTCCATCACCCTGGCTTTTCCCGGAGGCATTTTTTGCTGTAATAACTGGCTGTTTACGCCTTCGATCGGGAGTTCTCTCGCCGGATAAATTGGTAACAGTATCACTTCATCAGCCATGCTTAGCGTCCCGGCAAATCCATCGGCCTGGTCCAATGTGCGGGTGTATAAGTGTGGCTGAAACACAAGCGAAAAAGGCTCGTTACCGTAAATGCTTCTAATCCCGGAGATTAAAGCTTTCAGTTCTTCAGGATGATGTGCATAGTCGTCTATGAGTATCGTCCCTGTTTCGTTGCCGGGCTGAAGAATATATTCAAACCTGCGCCGTACACCTTTAAATTCTTTTATAGCAGCTTTGATTTTTTCGTCCGGGATGTTCAACTGCTTTGCTACTATTATTGCTGCTATGCTATTCTCAACATTATGAAGGCCCCCCATTGAAAGTTCAAGCGTACCGATATTCCAGTTCCTACCCTGGATATTGTAATGATAGGTACCTTCCACGACCCTTAGATCTGTGGTATAAACATCAGCGTTTGTATCGTTGAGATGGTATGTTATGCAGCCCTTCGCCTTCAGGCCTTCCTGTCGGGGGAGGTTATGTTTTACAATCAATCGCCCCCCGTCCTTTATCACATCGGCAAATTGGAGAAATGCCTCCTCAAAAGCCGCCTGGGTTTTATAGATGTCGAGGTGATCGGGATCCATTGCTGTTATCACCGCCAAATTGGGATGAAGCTTCAAGAATGACCGGTCGTATTCATCAGCTTCCACGACCACCACATTATTTGTATCGCTCCAAAAGTTAGTGCCGTAGTTGGCAGAAATACCACCAAGAAAAGCATTGCATCCAAAGCCGCTGTGCCTTAACAAATGCGCAATCATGGTGGTTGTGGTTGTTTTACCATGCGTACCCGCAACGCAAATATTAAAGCTGTTGGCCGTGACCCATTGAAGGAGGTCGCTGCGCTTTATTACATTGTACCCGTTTTCGCGATACCAAACAAGTTCTTTATGATCGGCGGGAACAGCGGGTGTATATACTACCACTTGTGCCTCTTTCGCAAGCTCATTGATATTTTCATCATAATGCACTACTATGCCTGACTGTTCAAGCTCAATAGTGAGCGCGGTACGTGTGCGATCATAGCCACTGACAAGCGCTCCCTGTGTATGGAAATACCTTGCAAGCGCGCTCATGCCTATGCCGCCAATGCCAATAAAGTAGATGTTCGATATGTTATTAAGCTCTTTCACTTATTGCATTTACTATTTCTTCGGCGATTAGTTTGTCTGCGTTCCTTATAGCAAGGGTGGAAATATTTTGTTTAAATGTTTGTTGAAGCTCTTCGTTCTTAGCAAGGTCTATTATCATTGATACGAGCTTATTTTCCACGTCTCCATCCTGAATCATCCAGGCGGCATTCCGGTCTACTAAAAACCTGGCGTTAGCTGTTTGATGATCCTCTGCGGCATGTGGGTACGGAACGAAAATGGCGGGTTTTCCTGAAACCATTATTTCGGTGACAGCCATTGCACCGCTTCTTGAAACCACTACATCTGCGGCTGCGTAAGCCTTATCCATATCAGCAATAAATTCGCCGATCCAAATTGATTGGCGCAGTTCACCGCCTGCTTTACTAAACTGAGGTTGCTTACCCGTTTGCCAAATGAGTTGCAAGTCATGGTTTTCAAAATCGGCCAGCTTCTTACTGATTGCGCTGTTGATACTTCTTGCACCCAGGCTGCCTCCTATAATTAAAACCGTTTTACGGCTTGCATTTAGTCCAAAGAAAGAACGGGCTTCAGCCCTGCTAGTGTTGTTTTCTGCAATACCGGCACGAACCGGATTTCCAGAAACAACAATTTTATTTGCGGGAAAGAATCTTTCCATACCTACGGCCGCAACAAACACTTTTACAGCCCTTCTTGCTAAAATGATATTACTCTTACCTCCGAAAGAGTTAGACTCATGAATGAAAGTTGGAATGCCCTGGATTTGCGCATACCGTAATACCGGAAAGCTTGAGTATCCACCAACGCCAATAACGGCGTGAGGTTTAAATGTTTTGAAAATATTGCGAACCTGGAAAAAGCTTTTGATCAACTTAAATGGCAAGGCTAGGTTTTTGATTAAAGAGGACCTGTTGAAGCCTGCTATTGTTAACCCCTTTATAGCATAACCTGCCTGAGGTACCTTTTCCATTTCCATTTTGCCCCTTGCACCCACGAATAAGAACTCGGTGCCGGGACGCTGAGCTTTGATGGCATTAGCAATAGCTATTGCCGGGAAAATATGGCCGCCGGTGCCGCCACCTGCCATTACCACACGCAGTTGGGCAGGAGATGATTGGGGTGATATGTTTTGAACCCGATCAGGCATTGGCGATAGCTTGTTTTTTTGGTTCAAGTGATGTTACTGCGAGCGGTTGTGTTGGCACCTGTGGCGCCTCCATTTGTTCCACGTTTCTTGCAACACTTAGTATAATTCCAATAGCCGCACAGGTAAACAGAAACGAGCTGCCCCCCATGCTTACGAGTGGGAGGGTGACCCCGGTAACCGGTACTAAATTGACGTTAACTGCCATGTTGGCCACTGCCTGAATTACGAGCGTAAAGCTGAGGCCCAATGCCAGAAAGGCACCAAAAGCATAAGGGCATCGTTTAAATATATTGATGCACCTAAACAGGAAGACCAGGTATATAAAAATGATAAAGGCTCCCCCTATTAACCCATATTCCTCTATTATTATCGAATAAATAAAGTCGTTGTAAGCTTGCGGCAGATAATTGCGTTGTTCGCTATTGCCGGGGCCTTTTCCGAAAAGGATGCCACCATTTGAAATCGCAATTTTTGCCTGCTGAACCTGGTAGGGTTCCTGGGCAGCATCTGCATACATAAAGTCCTGCACCCTGTTTATCCAGGTACCCACGCGGCCGGTGGATGCTAAGGCCGTTACAAGCGGAGAGGCAGATTTTTCTTTTCCCTCCGGAGTATATGAAGCCATCGCGAGTGAGACAATTATTGCAACTGGAATTAGAGCAACCAACAGCACAAGGAGGATATGTTTGCCGCTGACCCGACCGATGAACAACAATAAAAGCGCTGTTGCCCCGGTGAGCAATGCATTCGAAAGGTTGGCGGGCATAATGAGCGCGCAGGTAACGATTACGGGAACGATAACCGGTAAGAATCCCGACCTGAAATTCTTAATTGTCTCCTGTCGCTTGCTAAGCTGTCTCGACAGGTACATAAAGAGCGCCACTTTAGCCAAGTCGCTGGTTTGAATGGTCATGTTTATGATGGGCAGCTTTATCCACCGGCTTCCCTCATTAATGGTAGCTCCAAAAAACAGGGTATATAGTAAGAGCGGTATGGATAGTATGAACAGTATCTTTGCCACCTTTGCATATATTGTATAATTGACCCGGTGCATGAAATAGATGACCACAAGGCCGAGAATAATAAATGACAATTGTTTAAACAGGTAGACCTCGGTATTGCCTTTGTAAATTTTATAAGCCAGTGAACCTGTTGCACTATACACTACCAGCAGCGAGGTAACGGCCAGCAACACCACTATACCCCAGATGTAGTGGTCGCCTTTGGTTTTTTCCAAAAGACTACCACCGACCTTTTTGAAAGATGGAGCCTGAATGTTGACCTTATCTCTTACCTCAGCTATCATTTATAATTCCTTAACTGCTTTTTTAAATTGTTGACCCCTGTCTTCATAATTTTTGAAGAGGTCGAAACTGGCGCAGGCGGGGCTTAACAGCACCACATCGCCTTTTGTTGCCAATGAAAACGCCTCCTGTACTGCTGCTGCAGCAGATTGCGTATCAACAATGATGGTTGTTATTCCATCGAAAGCCTTGTGAATTTTTTCGTTATCCAAACCCATACAGACTATCGCTTTCACCTTGTCTTTCACCAGGTCTTCAATCAGTGAATAATCATTACCCTTATCAGTACCCCCCATGATTAAAATAGTAGGCTTTCTCATGCTTTCAAGCGCATACCATGTGCTGTTAACATTTGTGGCCTTGCTATCGTTTATGAATTCTACCCCCCTTACCGTAGAGACATATTCCATGCGATGCTCGAGGCTCTCGAAAGTGGCGACTGCTTCACGAATCTTCTCCTTGCGTATGCCGATAGTTGCGGCTGCTACTCCTGCTGCCATGGTGTTATATTGGTTATGCTTTCCTTTGAGTGCGAAGTCGTATATGCTCATGCTTACACGTTCGCTTTCTGTTTTAACATGCATCTTGTCGCCTTTAATGAATGCACCTTTTGCCGGTTCATTTTTCATGGTAATGGGTAATGGGTTAGTGGTAAGCGTTATATGGTTAAGGTGGTTCATGATTACTTCATCGTCTTCGCAGTAAATGAAATAGTCATATTGATCCTGGTTTTGAATAATCCTGAACTTGCTATTTATGTAGTTTTCGAATTTATAATCGTAGCGGTCGAGGTGGTCTTCCGTGATGTTTAGCAGCACAGACACGTCCGGTTTGAAATGAACGATGTCGTCGAGTTGGAATGAGCTGATTTCGACAACATATACTTCTTTCGGATCTTCAGCTACCTGCCGGGCGAAGGAATAACCAATGTTGCCTACTAATGCACAACTGAGACCTGCATGCTTGCAAATGTGATAGATTAATGCAGTAGTAGTGCTCTTGCCATTGCTGCCGGTAATGGCAATGATTTTACTGTTGCCTTTGAAGCGATAAGCAAACTCTATCTCGCTGATTATTTCAACCTTTTTTTCCCGTAATCTTTTTATAAGCTCATTCTTTTCCGGGATACCAGGGCTCTTAACAATTAAATCAGCGTTAAGTATTCGTTCGGTAGTATGTTTACCTTCTTCGAAAGGTATACCAGCATCCTGCAGTTGCTGGCGATAAACTTCCTTCAGATTTCCTGCATCGCTAAGGAAAACATTATAGCCCATCGCCTTAGCAAGAATAGCTGCGCCTACACCACTCTCGCCACCGCCCAACACTACCAACACTGAAACTGCTTTAGCTTCCTGCGCGTCGGGATGATATGATATGAAAGGTGTAGTCTGCACTCTACCTGATCTTTAGGGTTACAATTGAAAAAACAACTAAAAGCACGGTAATAATCCAGAATCTTACAGCGATTTTACTCTCGTGATATCCTAACATTTGATAATGGTGATGCAGAGGGCTCATTAGAAAAACACGGCGCCCTTCGCCAAATTTCCTTTTGGTATACTTAAAATAGGATACCTGGATGATGACGCTAAGGTTTTCGATTAAGAAAATGCCGCAGAATATCGGAATTAATAATTCTTTACGTACGATGATGGCTAGCGATGCAATGATACCTCCGAGGGCGAGGCTACCCGTGTCGCCCATAAATACCTGTGCAGGGAAAGCATTGTACCAGAGGAAGCCAATACAAGCCCCAACAAATGAAGCTATAAAAATGGCAAGCTCGCCCAGGTTAGGGATGTACATTATATTCAGGTAATCGGCGAGAACTGTATGGCCGCTTGCATAGGTGAAAACCCCGAGACCTGCACCTATTACAGCACTTACACCCGCTGCGAGGCCATCGAGGCCGTCGGTTATGTTTGCGCCGTTTGATACCGCTGTTACGATGAAGATGACAATTAAAATATAAATAATCCACGTATAGCGTTCGGCACCCTCACCCATCCAACTAATAAGCTTGCTGTAATTAAACTCATGATCTTTTACGAATGGGATGGTGGTGATAGGAGTTTTGACTGTAACAAACCGGCGCTTTTCGCCATCGATTTCGCGTGTAATAAGTTTTACGGTTTGTTCGCCTTCCACCGGATTTACCTCATGATGGGTAACCATACCTGCCGGGCTAATTACTTCCCGTTCTACTACTACGTTATCGTTGAAATAGAGTGTTGCACCTATAATAATACCCAGTCCTACCTGGCCAATAATCTTGGAGATACCCGCGAGGCCATCGCTGTCCTTCTTTGCATACTTAACGCCTTTGAGCTGGGCTTTTTTCTTTGCACGTATTTTAAAGTAATCGTCCAGAAAACCAATAATACCGAGCCATACCGTTGAAAGAAGCATCAGCCTGATGTACACTTTATTTAGGTCGGCAAAAAGCAAAGTCGGAATCAGTATAGCCATCAGAATGATAAGCCCGCCCATTGTTGGGGTGCCCTTCTTTTGTTGTTCACCCTGCAAACCGAGTTCCCTGACACTTTCTCCAATCTGTTTTTTCTGCAACAGCCGAATAATTGTTTTACCATATACTGTAGCAATAAATAACGAGAGCAAGATGGCCATGGAAGCACGGAACGTAATGAACTGGAACAATCCAGCACCGGTGAGTCCGAACTCCTGCTTTAGCCAGTTAAATAAATGATACAGCATATTAAAAAGTTTGCCCGTTTATTATTTCTCGTACAATTCAAACATTTCCTTTAATACAGCCTTATCGTCAAAAGGATATTTTACACCTTTTATCTCCTGGTACTTTTCATGGCCTTTACCTGCTACAAGAATTATGTCGCCAGGCTTTGCCATATCAACCGCCATTTTTATTGCTTCTTTCCTATCTGAGATCACAACAGATTTGCGGCGACCTGCACTGTTTAGACTATGGGTGATATCGTCCAGGATGGCTTGCGGATCTTCGGACCGCGGGTTGTCGCTGGTAAAGACTACTTTATCACTCTGCTCGCAAGCATATTCACCCATAACCGGCCTTTTAGTCTTGTCCCTGTCGCCCCCGCATCCAACAACCGTTATTACCCTTTCTTCGCCCTTTTTGAGTTTCCTGATTGTGGCTAAAACATTGTCAAGCGCGTCGGGAGTGTGAGCATAATCAACAATTCCAATAATTTGTTTTTTACTAATTATGTAGTCGAAGCGACCCTCTGCTCCTGTGGTATCGCTTAGCACACGTAAAACTTCTTCGGCGGGCTCGCCAAGGTTTACCGCAGTGGCATATACAGCAAGCAGGTTATATGCGTTAAACTCTCCTATCAAGCGAAAATGAACTTCCTTTTCATTGATTGACATGTATAGACCGGTCAATGAATTTTCCAGGATTTTACCTTTGAAATCGCAAGGGGTTTTGAGGCCGTAGCCGAACTTTCCTGCATGCGTATTTTGCAACATTACCGGGCCGCGCTTGTCGTCGTAATTTGTGATAGCAAAAGCGGTGGATGGCAGGTGATCGAAGAATGACTTCTTGACCCGGATATATTCGTCAAAGGTTTTATGGTAATCGAGGTGGTCGTGGGTAATATTGCTAAAGATGCCGCCGGCAAACGACAAACCTGTTACACGGTGTTGATGTATTGCATGGCTGCTAACCTCCATGAAAACAAATGCACAACCTTGTTGTAACATATCGGCTAGCAATGCGTTGAGACTGACCGCATCGGGTGTGGTATGAGTAGCCGGGATCACGTTGTCGGCAACCTGGTTTTGTACTGTGCTTATGAGACCGCAGGTATAACCAAGGCGGCTAAATAATTTGAACAACAACGTTGCGATAGTTGTTTTACCGTTTGTACCTGTAACTCCAACCAACTTTAGGCGGGTGGAAGGGTTGTTATAAAAATTTGCGCTGGTGTACCCTGCTGCTTCCGAAGAATTTTTGACCTGTATATAGGTGACGTTTCCTGCCAATTCTGCGGGCATATCTTCAACAATAATTGCAACAGCACCCTGGGCGATAGCCTGGGCAACAAACTGATGCCCATCGACGGCGACCCCTTTTACGGCGATAAACAACGATCCGGGCATCAGCTTGCGGCTGTCGATTGCTATTGACTTTACATCAACGTCCAACGACCCTTGTACCTGCATCAGGCTAACTTTATATAATATATCGCGAAGTATAGCCATCAATTAAGTTGAATATCGATTAGTTGCCCTTTAATAATTCTTGAACCCTCCCTCACCGACTGTGTCCTGACCTTTCCTTTGCCCGTTGCATTTACAGCAAGGCCCATGCTCTCACACAATGTTACAGCGTCTTTTAAACCCAGCCCTATAAGCGAAGGCATGCCATCCGGATTTACCTGAATACCTTTTAAAGCCACAAGCCTTCCTGTTTTGGCTGCAGCCACCAAAGGCTCGGTGCCTTTGCTATTATCATTATAATTCAATTGGAGTTTCGCAAAAACCTCTTCAACATCTTTGGGATTTCCGACATAGCGAAACCAGGAACTATCTGCAACTTGTGCAGGTTGCGAACCAGGGGTATTGCCCTCGCGAACATGCATTGTGTACAGCCTGTCTGCAATTTCCTTGAAAACAGGTCCAGCAACAGAAGCACCATAGTACCTTGCAGCGTGAGGCTTATTCTTTATTATTACTACAATTGTGTATTGAGGATTATCAGACGGAAAATAGCCTGCAAAGGATGATTGGTAGATATGGTCTGCGTATCCACGGCTTCCATTTGCTACAAGCGCAGTACCGGTTTTACCTGCAACTTTATAGGGAGAGTTTTTAAACAGTGAATAGCCAGTACCTCCTTCTACCGTACAGACACCTTCGAGACAATCCTGCAACTGCCTAACCGTTTGCTGGCTGCAAATCCTGGAGCCAATGGCAACCGGCTTTTTTTGCTCGTAGATGAGACCATCCTGTTGAATAGATTCAACCAGATAAGGCTTCATCATAATACCGTTGTTAGCAATAGCATTATAAAGCATTGCTGTATGAACCGGCGTGATGGCAATGTTATAACCAAAGGCCATCCAGGGTAAGGTTGTATTACTCCAGTACTTTCCACCCGGCCGATAGATTACCGGTGTTCTTTCACCGCGCAAGTCAAGGCCCGTTGTTTTATCCATACCCAGCCGCCTGAGATGAGTGATAAACTGCGAAGGCTTTTGGTTGTAATATGTATGTGCCAACTTGGCCATAGCTACATTAGAGCTGGCTTCGAATGATTGCTTTACAGTAACTTGTTGAAGCCCATGTTTCTCGCTGTCATATACTGTTCTTCCTGCTACCTTCCATACTCCACCTTCGAGGTTTACCTGGGTATTCAGTGAAACTTTTTTGTCTTCGAGTACAGCAAGTAAGGTTGCCAGTTTGAAAGTTGACCCCGGCTCTGTTGGAGATAGGGCATAATTGAAATTCTCCCAGTATGCAGAATCCTTCACACGTCCAAGGTTAGCGATGGCTTTAATCTTGCCGGTTTTCACCTCCATCACAATTGCGCAGCCGTGATCTGCATCATTACTCTTCAGCATCTTCAGGAGTGCATTCTGTGTTATTTCCTGAATGTGTATATCCAAAGTTGTTACAACATCTTTTCCATCCTGTGGCTCGATTTGCAGATCATTATTTTCAACAGGAACACTCACGCCGCCTGCGATGTAGCGAACGAGGCGTCGTCCTTTTGTGCCACGCAAAACGCTATCGTAGGTAAGTTCGAGCCCCACTTTGAAAGAATCCCTATCCAATCCTATGGTTCTAAAAGCCATCATTTGATATGGATTGAGCCTGATGTGTTTGACCTGAGCGATAAATCCGCTTTTGTTACGCCCTAACTTTACAAGAGGTAATTGGCGCAGTTGCTGGTATTTTCTGAAATCAATCTTTCTTTTTAAAAGAAAATACCTGTTCTTCTTCCGGTAGTTAGTAGTGAGTATTTTTTTATATTCTGCGGCAGGCTTGTCTTTAAAAAGTTGTGATAACCCTATTGAAAGCGAGTCAAGGTTTTCGCGAAACAGTTTACCACTGTTGTTACGCAAGGCATCAGCTGCAAAATCGATATAGATATCGAATTGAGGAAGGCTGGTACTTAACATCTCCATATTGGCGCTGTAAATCGTACCCCGGTCGGCATCAATTGATTCAATCTTTTGGTGGAGACTATCGCTCATGCTTCGATACTGCTTACCTTGTACTTGCTGTATGTAAACAGCCTTACCAAATATTACAAGGCATACAATGCCCACAGCTATGTAGCTGAGATATACCCGCCAAAGTATGTCTCGTTTTACTTCCACTGTGGTATGTTTACCGGCTTTCAAAAGGATATTGAATTTTAATGGTTGCTGGCCTTGTTTGGTTTTTCTACAATATTCTTAATGCGGGCAGGAGGCGTAGTACTTATTTTCAAGCCCAATGGGCCTGCAGATTTTACTATCGCTTCTTCCCGTGTTTGGTACATGAGTTCGCTTTTTACAGTCTTGTATTCAAACTGCAGTTCTTTTATTTCCTTTGAAGTTTTGTTGATTTCCCTGATGGTTTTATCGGCAGTGTGCCCATTAGCGATATAAACCACCGCCAATACGGCAAGGAAGAGGAAGAATCCGATATTATCCACTATCCAGTGGTAGTTGAAAATCCTTCTTTGTTTGCTATGTTCTTCTTTCTGCGCCATTGACAGTTGCTGCTATAATTTTTCTGCTATTCTAAGTTTTGCACTTCTCGATCTTGGGTTTCGTTGCAGTTCCTCCTGGGTTGCAGTAACAGGCTTCTTCGTTACCACCTTCAACTGCTTTTCTACATGGATGGTGTATAACGGATGTTCCTGCGGTGGTTCCAAACTTCCATACCTGAAGAAGTCTTTGACAATCCTGTCTTCCACAGAATGAAAGGTGATGATCGCTATTCTTCCACCCGGGTTAAGTACAGGGGGCAGTTGCCCAAGCAATTCGCGAAGCGCACCCATTTCATCATTCACCTCTATCCTCAATGCCTGGAACACCTGGGCCAGGTATTTTGCCGGGTTTCCTTTCACAACAGGTGAAAGCAGGTTTTTAAAACCTTCGATTGACTGAAAGGATGCCTGGTTACGATGCTGCGCAATGTGTTTAGCAAGCGTTTTGGAGTTAGTAACTTCTCCATATTGCTCAAACATTTTATGCAGTTGGCCTTCCGTGAGTCTCATCAATACTTCCGCTGCAGTTTGCTCGAGCCGCTGATCCATCCGCATGTCCAATGGACCATCGAAACGGGTGGAAAATCCACGCTCGCCTGTATCAAACTGGTGACTGCTAACACCAAGGTCTGCGAGGATGCCATCAACCGACACGACATTGTGCAAACGCAGGAAACGTTGGAGGTAACGGAAGTTCTGTGGTATAAACAACAGCCGCTCATCGGGAGGAAGATTTGACTCAGCATCAGCATCCTGGTCAAAGGCAATCAACTTTCCTTTTGGAGACAGCTTATTCAGAATACCCCTACTATGGCCTCCGCCGCCGAATGTGCAGTCCACATAAACGCCATCAGGCTTGATATTGAGCGCTTCGATGCTTTCATGGAAGAGGACAGGTATGTGATAAGTTTCTGACATGAATTAGTAAGCGGTGGTTAGCAACTTATTCATGTATTACAGAGGTTTATCACCCATTACCTGCGCAGCAAGTGCACTGAAGTAATCAGGAGAAACAGATTCAAAGAGCTGTTTGTACTTTATTGCATCCCATATTTCCAGCTTATCCACCGCTGCAGCAAGGACAATGTCTTTTGAAAGGCTTGCATGGTCTTTCAAGGTTGCGGGCACTAATAGCCTGCCTGCAGAGTCCATTTCCACTTCTGTAGCCCCGGCAAGAAACTGACGGCGGAATTCGCGAACTTTGGGATCAAAATCATTCAACTGGCTAATCCTGGTGTAAATGGGTATCCAACTAGACATAGGGAATAAGCTGAGGCATTTTTCCAGACCCCGGTTTATTACGAAACGGTTCTCACCTTCCGGTAACTGCTTTTTAAAGCCTGCCGGTAAGAGGAAACGCCCTTTCGCGTCTATTGTTGATTCATATTCACCGAGAAAACCAATCATTTAAAGCAATAACTTACATTTACCCCCACAAAATAACACTTTTTACCACATTGCTTTTCAAAAATGGAAATTTGTATTTATCCACCTAAGCACAATCGGGCTTAAGTGAATGTAAATCAATGTACTATCATCTATAGACGTACAGTAAAACACCAGACCCTGTGAATAGCATGTGGATAAGCGGTGGGCTAACTCGCTAGTGCAATGATTATCAGCTTGTTTTCTTGGTTAATTAAGAAATATTTGAAGACATAGATCGCCTCGGCGATAGCCGGTATTTGTAATTATCGGCTTAACAAAAGAGTGGGTTTGGTGCGTTTGTGATTAAAAGTGGGAAGCGAAAATCGGTTTCTTTGCAGCCGCCCTACCAAGTTTCATATGATACCGCAGCTTAGAATAGAAGATTTTGATTACGGACTTCCGCCCGAAAGGATTGCGCAAACGCCTTTGCAAAAGAGGGATCATAGCAAATTGCTGGTGTACCGGCAGGGAGAGATTCGCGAAACTTTGTTTGAAGCGATAACAGCCGAAATTCCCGCAGACAGCTTCCTCGTTTTTAATGAAACGAAGGTGGTTGAAGCGAGGATCCGCTTTAAAAAGCCAACAGGCGGCATGATAGAAGTGTTTTGCCTTGAACCTGCGGGTGAATATGGTGACATTAGTATTGCCATGCAGCAAAAGGGTAACATTCGATATAAATGCCTCATTGGCGGAGCCAGCAAATGGAAGCATGGCATGGAGTTAGAAAAAACGAATGGTGACCTCAGGCTAACCGCAGCTATCGCAGAAAGAACAGAAGACAGTTTTATCCTCGAGCTTTCCTGGAATAACGCCGATACCACATTTGCTGAAATGCTTCACCTGATGGGGGAGATACCCTTGCCGCCTTATATGAACAGGCAACCGGAAGAAGCTGATAAAGCAAGATACCAAACAGTTTATGCCAAAACAGATGGCTCCGTGGCTGCACCCACTGCGGGATTGCATTTTACAGATGTTGTGCTCAACAGTTTTGAAAAAAAAGGTATCACTAAAGGATATGTTACGCTACATGTAGGTGCCGGAACTTTCATGCCCGTGAAAGCAAATGATATACGTGCGCATGTTATGCACAGTGAATACATAGAAATAACAGACACATTCATTGCTGCCGTATTGGAGAACCTGGACAAGAAAATTATAACAGTAGGGACTACATCATTGCGCACTGTTGAGAGCCTGTATTGGCTGGGGTTAAAGGTGCTTGCGCAGCCTGCAATTTCTCCGACTGATTTACATGTATCGCAGTGGGATCCGTATGAATTAGAAAAAGGAGGGAGTGCAAAACAGTCGCTCTGTGCTTTGTTGCATTGGATGCAGGAAAGGAATATGGGCAAATTGGTTACCACAACCCAGGTGATCATAGCACCGGGTTACTGTTTTGCCCTTGCAGATGGATTGATCACCAATTTTCATCAGCCTCGTTCTACATTGCTTTTACTTGTTGCCGCACTCATTGGCGATGACTGGAAACAAGTGTACAGCTATGCCTTGCAAAACAGTTTCAGGTTCTTAAGTTACGGCGACAGCAGTTTATTGTGGCGGTCGTAAGCGTACACCAAGGCAATATTTCCACTAAAGTATCGCGCGGATAGAAGCACGGCCTATGTGGATCGTATTTGCCTGTGAAGGCTTTCTGCCCTCGTATTGAAAGTTAAGTTCCAGGTTGTTTAGAAGACGTTTTGTAAAATCGATATTCCAGAGAGTGTTTGAACCGGGCAACAAACCTTCGAGTAAAATATAAGACACGGTTGTATTTGTATTGCCCGAATAATTGATACGGTGGTAAGAGAATTTAGCATTCAGGTTCATGCTTTGCAGGATGTTATATTTTCCTTCCAGGTTGAAGATATGGTTGATTGATTTTTCACCTCCATAAATACCAGCGTTTTTCTTGTGAATAAGCTGGTAGGAAGTGAGCAAACGGATTTTGGTTTGCCAGGTGTAGCTAAGACGCGGTTCTGTTTGAACTGAAGTAATCTGGTAGTTACGATTGGCGAAAGCAGGTGTATAGAGATTGTTGGTTGTAAACTTTTGCACTAGTTCGACAGTGTAGGCCGAAAAGAAATTCAACCTTGCCCGAAGTATCCAATCGTTTAGTTCACGTGTTTCAAGTCCATACGTAAGCAATGCCTTTGCATAATTTCTAACATTGGTAAAATCGATACCCCACTTACTGCTAAACCTGTTGAACGAAAGCGTATTACTGAAGGTAGAATTTAATTGCACAAGTGAAGTATCCTGCAGTTCGCTTTTGAAAGGATTGAATGATGCTGCGCCGGTTGAGATTTCCTTTTTGCCGGTTTGCAATGAAGACTGAAGGAGGAAGCGAGTGATAAATTCAGCAGCGTTTGTTATTTGTTTGAAAGCTGCACGCGGGTTAAGCGTTATGTTGTAATTGAACTGCGTGTAATTCGCTTTTACAAACTGGTTGGTTGGCGTAAATATCCGGATGAATTTAGCCTGGTCGGAAAATAAGGCTATTTCAAATTCATTAAGTTGAGGAATACCGTCATTGTTGTAATCATTCCAGGCATATTCGCCTCTTCCGGCGGGTACTTCAAAATACGAGAAATCACGGCGTGGCTCCTGCCCTGCTCCCAGTTCGTACAAGACGGAACCATGTACTAAACCCTTCCATTCATTAATGAGATATTCAACCCTTCCGAGAACACTGTTATCACGCTTTTGCCTTGAAAGTGTGTTATTAAACACAAATAATTCCCGATAGGTTGCATTGAAGCGAAACTGGTGCCTTGGGTTTGCAAAAATCTCAGCCTGAAGGTTATAGTTATTACTCTTGTCCCCTACTACAAGATCGCGGGCTAAGGGATATTTATCCTGCCTTGTGAAATAAGTAAATGCCCATTTATTAAGCTTGCTCACATCTGAACGAACAAAGGCGGAAATAGTTTGGAACGAAAAACTGGCGGGCGTTATCGTATCGCTTGACCGATGCCGTATTTCTTGGTGTTCAAGTGCATAGGAAGTTCCAACCGTATGATTCTTTAGCTGCGGGAATTGCCTGCTGAGTTGTAGCGCCGGGCGAAGAAAATAGCCCTTATCCGCTGGGGTATTGATGAAGGTAAGATTGAGTAAATTGTCTGTAGTAAACTGGCCAAACATCTGCTTGTGTGCAACTGTGTGGCGGTAACCATTGTACTCGTCGCTACGCAGGTAAGCTGTAAAGTCGTATTGAAGTTTGTTGTTCTTCTCATCTGTTATTGCAATGCCTGCTGAAGGAAGATGTTCGGTAGCTGGTGCAGGTACAAAGTTTAAACCCCAGTCTCTTCCAAATTCTACAGAACGGAGACGCTCTACGGGTTTAAAGTTTTTGTCAATCCACTCGTAAGCAGTGAACCAGGAAAGATTATACTGTTTGGCAGAAGCCCTCAGTTGCCTGTTTTGTAACAAGTGAAAGCGGCCTGCAAATCCTACATCATCGCTTTTATTCTTTGAACTAAATCGATTAACATTATAATTACTGAGGCCAAGGTCTGTTCTAATTATCGTATTGTTATCAATAGCATATTCCGTAGCTATGCTATAAACCTGGTGCTGCTTAGGGGTAACCAGAAAAACAGCGGGTTCAAAACTACCCTGTGGCACTCCATTTACGGGAGCTACATATTGGTATACCTTGCCATTAGCGCCATTGAAAAAAGGGATGTAATTACCACGATTGTCACCTACAAAAAGAAAGTTTAGACTATAGCGCGCACTGTCCGGGTGAGTAGAGTAAACGAAGATTGAATCGCCGGTTGGTAGTTCTATACGTTTATAAAGTATTTTGCCAGCAGAAAAGGTATCAAGCGCAAACGATGGATAAAAAGCATTTGCAATACTGTCGCCTATGTTAGACAAAAATTGCTTTTGCTGGTCGTTAAGCGATTGGTTGATAGGCGAATTCTTAGCATCTGTATTGGCATAGGCCCCCACCCGTACGGTTAATTTGTTACCCAGCTTTGTGGCATGGTTGGCATAGAGCATGGAGTTAAGGTAATTTCTGTCAGCATTTTCAAACTCCACTTGTATCCGCCTATCTTTTGTTATCATGCGGCGAGGTGTAAAGATGATTTCTGCCGTGTTGTAGTTGATAACGTAGTCCTGGTCTTCGCCGCGTTGCAGCATCTCGCCATCAAGAAAAACTCTTTCAGTTCCTGCCAAAACAATAAAAAAGAATTCGTTGTTGGCTCCCTGTAAGCGGTAAGGTCCCTGGTTGCCTTCCTGGCCCATAAAAATGTATCGGGTGAATTTACCCTTTGCGATGGCTCCGCTCACCAGGGATTCGTTCTTTACCCTGGTGCCGGCGTTCCATTTTTGCATATAGGACAAACCTTGTAGCCGCTTGTAGAAGTTTAGGAAATAGAGATTATTCTGTCGTAGATCGATATCGCCAAGGTTAAGCTCCCAATTTGTTTTCCTAAACTGCAACAAGATCCGGTCAAACTCATTAAGCTGTTGCGTAGTACCATCCGGTTGAATGGGAATGTTATTATCGGTGATTGCTGCAGCCACTTCGATACTATCGCCGATGTATCCGTTCAATTGCAGGTTGAGCTGGGAATTGAAAACTGCGTCCTGGCTATTGCCAAAGCTAAGGCTGCGGCCAAAGCTGCCATTGTAGGTAAAGTTGCCGAAATTAAAGACCGTATTATCTGCGCCGCCACCCCTGTTTACCGCTGCAGGTGCATGGAAACGCCCTACCACACTATCATAGCTGAAGCGAAAGACCGGCTTATTGAAGCGCAAGGGAAAAACGCGATACGTGACGGTGACGAACGTGCCCGGCGCAGCCTTTTTCCAGGAGAGGACTGCATTTACATAGTCGATAGCATAAAACGTAGTATCTATATCCCTTATGTACAAGGTATTGGGTACAATACTCAGGCTATCCAAAACCACCGTACCGGTAGCGGGGATGCTCTTCGTACGCAGGTTAGAAGTTTGAGCAGATGCAGTGAGGCCGGTAAAGCACAAAAGCATTGATATATAGATGAGCCTGAGCTGCATTAGCTGTAAAACTGATAAATGGATTGTTTTATTGCGCAAAGTAATGGAAAGCTTAGAGCGGGGGCAAAGGCAATAGTGAATTGTGAATAGTGAATGCCTGTAGATGCATGATTTTGGTTGATTAATCGGCACACAGAGCATTTTAGATGTAAGAAAACATAATGGGTGATGTAGAGTATGAAAACCTGCAGTCATTGTGTGTTTTTACGTTCTTGTGTCGCTTTTGCGCTGGAGGTACCCAAAAAAAGCCGCGTTTTGATGACCAGGCAAAACGCGAAATACGATCCTTTATCAAGGTTTTAGCAACGCAGTTTGTTACTTAGGAGGCTGCTTTAGATTTTTTCGAGCATTTTTGCAGTCTGATTTCTTTTAAATGAGCAACCGGGTAGCGATATACAGGAAAGAACACTTCAATGCAGCGCACAGGCTACACAACGCTGCATGGAGCGATGAGGAGAACCAACGATATTTTGGCAAGTGTAACCATGCTAATTATCATGGACATAACTATGATGTGGTTGTGAAGCTGGTTGGCGAACCTGACCCGGAAACAGGGTTTGTCTATGATATAAAAGTGTTGAGTGATCTTATTATAGAACATATCATTGAGCCTTTCGATCATAAAAACCTGAACCTTGATGTCAAGGAGTTTGCAACCCTAAATCCAACAGCAGAAAACATTGCTATCGTAACCTTTAACAGGTTAAGGGACCAACTGCCAAAGCACCTCGAATTATTTGTGAGAATCTATGAAACAGAAAGAAACTTTGTTGACTACCCCGCCTAACCACTTACCCACTATGTACAAAAAAGAAGAATCATTTAGTGAGAGCGTCACGGAACAACTTCAACACCATTACCGTTCTATTATTGAACTGCTGGGTGAGGATGCAGACCGTGAAGGATTGGTAAAGACACCTGAGCGAATTGCCAAGGCAATGCTTTATGGCGTGCAGGGTAACGGGCAGGACCCGGCAGCTATACTTAGAAGTGCAATGTTTAAAGAGGAAGTGAAGGAAATGATCATTGTCCGTGATATTGAACTGTACAGTATGTGTGAGCACCATATGCTTCCTTTTTTCGGTAAAGCCCACGTAGCCTATATCCCTAATGGTTATATAACGGGACTAAGCAAGCTCGCGCGCGTAGTAGACGTGTTTGCAAGAAGGATGCAGGTGCAGGAAAGGCTTACCCACCAAATCAGGGATGTGATACAGAATACCCTGAACCCTCTTGGGGTGGCAGTCGTAATAGAAGCGAGGCACCTGTGTATGATGATGCGCGGGGTGCAAAAACAAAATAGTATTACAACTACCTCTGCTTTCGGTGGCGAGTTTATGAAGGATCCAACAAGAAAAGAGTTCCTCAGCCTTATAGCGACTCCGGTAAGATAGGAGATGCGAAACCTACACCCTGACGCGACGAAGATCAGCGATTGGTGATCGTACTGGCAAGCTCTGTGACGTCTATTCCATCGTAGTTTCCGCTGCTCATGAGTAACAGGGCCGTATCATTATAATCCTGGGCTTTGAGCCAGGCTTCCAGTTCTGTCCTGGAAGTAAACACGACGAGGTCCGGCCGATTGAAGCCGGCCTTAACCTTAGAAGGATCGAGGAATGGCATACGCTTAATTTCCAGAGCGTGGCTGGAATAAAACACCACTGCAACATCGGCACCGTTCAATGCACCTTCATATTCGCTCATGAAAGCCTCGTTCAGGCTACTGTATGTGTGAAGTTCAAGTATAGCAATTACCTTTTTCCCAGGAAACTGGTCGCGTACGGCCTGCATTGTTGCCTTCACCTTGCTGGGTGCATGGGCAAAGTCGCGGTATACAATTGTTCCGTTACCAGATGCCAGTAGTTCCAACCTCTTGGCTGCGCCCTTAAAGGTGGCAATGGCTTCCAGGAAAGCCTCTGCAAAAATGTGTTGTGTTTTACACGCGTAATAGGCTGCCTGCAGGTTAAGTAGGTTATGGTTTCCAAAAACATTGAGCCTGCCTTTATGACCATCGAGTGTTGTAACAGTTTCGCCATCTTTTATTTCATGCTCAGGCAAACCATAGGGTTGATATTGTATATCGTCTCTTTTGGTTTCCTCCACCAGTTTCACCAGTGTTTCATCTGTAGCATTATAGATCAGAAGCCCTTCTTTTTCAATCTTCCCGATGAAGATGCGGAACTGTTCTAAATAAAAATCGAACGTCGGGAATACATTAATGTGATCCCAGGCTATACCTGTCAGAATGGCAACATGGGGATACAGGAAGTGAAACTTGGGCCTTTTTTCCAGTGCGCTGGCTGGATATTCGTCGCCTTCGCAAACAATAACGGGCGCATCGGTAATGTTTACACTTTGGTCGAAACCTTCGAGCTTAGCCCCTACGAGGTAATCAAACTTCAGCGATTCATGCCTTAATACGTGCATGATCATACTGGTAGTGGTGGTTTTGCCATGGCTCCCCCCAACTACAATCCGCTGCTTTTCCAGGCTTTCCTGGTAGATGTATTCAGGAAATGAATAAATAGACAGGCCCAACTGTTTTGCTTTAAGCAATTCAGGGTTATCATCCTTGGCGTGCATACCTAAGATAATAGCATCCAGGTCGGGCGTTATGAGGGCCTCGTTCCATCCGAATCGCTGTGGCAGTAAGCCTTCGCGCTCCAAATTTGTTTTGGCGGGTTCAAAAATTTCGTCGTCGGTACCTGTAACAATATAACCTTTTCTTTTTAAGGCTATTGCAAGTTGGTGCATTACGCTACCCCCTATAGAAATAAAATGAATTTTCATGAAATGTATTTATCGGAGCGCTTTTTTTGGTTTTAAGGCACCTATTTTGTTTAACACCCCTATATTTGAAATCAGAAATCGCAAATTAATTGAATTAGTATGAAAAAGTTAACCGTAGTATTGATGTTGATGGCAATGGTAAGCACTACCGTAATGAGTTGTGCTTCTCAGAGGGGTACCGGTTGTCCTACTACTAACAAGAAGTATTTTAGGGCATAATACAGGTTTACTGTTTTTAAAATCTTTGCACGAGAGAAATGGTGGAGTGGATTGAGCTTAACAGCCAGGACCAGCTAACGGAGATTAAACAGAAATCTAGTACACGAGCACAAATCATTTTTAAACACAGCACCCGCTGTAGTATCAGCAGCATGGCACTCAACAGGCTTCAACGGTCTGAAGTGCCAGGCGATGCTGATTTTTATTTATTGGACCTTATCAGGTTTAGAAACATTTCCAACGCCATCGCAACCGAGTTTGGCGTAGCACACGAAAGCCCGCAGGTTTTAGTTATAAAAAACGGTACCTGTACCTACAATGAAAGCCATATGGGTATAGATATGAAGGGCATACAGGAACAAGTGGCATAAATATTTCAGCTTTTCTTTTATGGTAATAACAATTTTTGGTGCCAGCGGCCGCGTGGGCTCGAGGCTGGTCAGCATTGCCCTTGCAAAAGGCCATGAGGTTAGAGCTTTTGGAAGAAATGTAGAACCGCTGATAGACGAAGAATTCAGGAATAAGCGGTTGCATGTTATAAGGGGTTACGTGTTCAATGAGCATGACGTTTACAATGCGTTAAAGGGCAGCGATGCTGTATTAAGTGCACTTGGCGGCGATACTTCGGGCACTGATAAAACCCGGAGCCTCGGAATGAAGAACATTGTTCAGCAGATGGAAAAAGCCGGTGTAAAGCGGATAGTGGCTGTGGGTGGCCTGGGCATTTTGGACGCCGGGGACGGCAAGATGATGCTGGACGCTGAAGACTATCCTAAAGAGTACCTTGCTGTAGGCAGGGAGCACCTTGAAGCTTATAACCACCTGCTACATTCTAACCTTGATTGGACCATAGTAGGCGCTCCGGACATCATTGACGGTGACGAGGATGGCAGCTTCCTAACCAACGCAGATTATGCTCCGGAAGAAAACACCTATCGCATTAAGGCGGGTAACCTTGCGTTGTTTATGGTAGCGGAACTTGAAAAGAACGAGTATAGCAAGAAGCGGGTAGGGATAAGCGAACTTTAGTTACGGGAATAATGTTATTGATATAATGAAAGATTGGTTCCTTCCGGGGTTAGGCCCCAGTTACGATGGAGAAAACCGGAAACAGAACACATTACGGTAACACTTCGAAGAACCAGAAATCCTGACCTTCGATTTGTCGCTGTCTTTGAAGCGATAAGTTACCTTTTTAACACGAAGTAAAAAAATATTATCCGGGTACCAGAAAGTTGCTCCCGGTGGATATCTCATGTACCATAAGCCTGGCGGTGTTTTTCACAAATCACGGGTTGGTATCACCTCGTCTCAGCATTTGCTTATCTAAAAATATACTTTACCTTGTGTTTCTAATCCAAAACATAAGCTTATGCACAACTAACTGAACATTGGCTCAAACCAGCGCGCAATCCCCTTTTTCGAAACAATCAAAACAACTTTATGATTAAAAAAACTAACACTAAAACAACGCGAGGCACTGATAGGTTCGGTCCAGCAAAACTCGCCCCTAACCCGGCGCAGAACTTCGTACAGGTGCAGTTTGCAACCGGTAACCCAAGGGCGGGCGTGGAGGTCGAACTGATGGATATGAATGGTAGAATGGTAAGATTCTTCAAGCTAAACGGTAATGCAAGCAGCTTTATGATACCGTTAGTCGGTCTGCAAAAAAGTTTTTATATTGTTCGTCTAAAACAAGACGGAAAAGTTTTGCAAACAGAAAAGTTGATTATCAATTAAGAGTCAACCCGCCCCCTTTTCCAAAGGGGGCGGGTTTTTAAACTTTGCACGCATGAAAAAAGCTACCCTCCTCCTGTTATCGTTGCTTTCAATCTACACCCTTAGCTATGCCCAAAGCTGGCAGTGGGGCAAAAGAGCCGGGAACGACGCTAATGGCTCGGGTACAATTGTCACAGATGAAGACCTCAAAGACATTACGGTAGACAACGCGGGCAATGTGTATTTCATCGCCACCGTGCAAGGCCAAGGAGGCGCAATATCCATTGATGGAAGACCTGGAACCTTTACCGGTTATGGTGGTCGTGACATATTGGTGTGCAGCTATACCTGCAACGGAAATTTCAGATGGAAAAAAACGATTGGTGGAGCAGTAAATGATGGAAACAGCCATTTGTCAATTGGCACAGACACCCTTGGTAACGTGTTCTTTTCCGGCTTCGTTTCTCAATCTCCTTCAACACCGGCAAAATTCGACGCAGATACTACGTTGAGCACAGCGAATCCCAAGGGCTTTTTTGTAGCGAGGTACGATACTTCAGGTAACTTTAAGTGGCTGAGGATGCCTGCCCCGGATACAATTTCCTATATCACGAAAAGTCGCTATCCCATATTTGATATGTGGGTAAACAAGGATGGTACCGTGGACTTATTGACTTTTATTCAACAAGGTGGACCCATTGGTAATAGTAACACGTTTTACGCTGACAGTTCCAGAGCCTACATTCTCAGTTACAGTCTCACAGGCAATATCACACGTTTTATCAAGCCGCACCTTACGATGCGCTAATCATTTTCCGGTGACACGCTAACTCAAATCAGTTCTATTAGAATGGCGAGAACTAACAATGGGAATTACATTCTTGCAGGAACTGTAAATTTTGGGGGCCCTCCTGATATCAACAAGTATCCCTTTTATATCGGTGGCCAGCAGGTGACGAGTCAAATGTTTGTTGGCTATTTTGATACAGATTGGAAGTATAAATGGATGAGGCAGGGAGGCTCTATTGGAGGTGGTTTTTTTGGAAGGCCGGCTGTGGATGAGCAAAACAATATTTACCTGGGAGGGCAAGCTTCTCCCAACTTCATTTTTAATGGATATACTGTTACGAATACTCTGGGGTCTGGTGCAGTTCCACTTGTAGTAAAGCTGGATACATCTGGAAACAATATATGGATAAAAAATGCAAGTGCTTATCACGGTGTTTGGGGTATTTCACCAGTAGTCACCAATGGTGTTGTGTACATGCCGGGAAGCTACCCGAACACCCGGGTGACATGGGACAGTTACTCCATAGGTTCAGATGTAATGAACCAGGGATACGACCCATACTTAGCGAGATTTAATGCTTTAACAGGTGCGGTGCTTGGTATTGACACGCTAAAAAGCAATACCGGTTTTTATGAGCGGTTCAACATGGCTGCAGCCGACAGCCGGGGCAATGTGTACCTCGGCGGCTATATGGAATATAACCTCACCATCGGCACTACAGGTACCGGCATTGTTACGGCCGGTGGCCTCACGGATATGATGCTAATTAAGTACGGCAATGCTGGCTGTGCCGGTAGCGTTGTGCCCCTTAAACTGCTGTCGTTTACTGCCAGGCTACATACCAATGGCAAAGACGTACACTGCAACTGGAAAACCGAAAACGAGATCAACACAAGTAGCTTTGTTGTGCAGCGTAGCGCTGATGGAAAAGAGTTTACTGATGCTGGTACTGTGCAGGCGGCGGGCAACAGCAGCACCACACGTGAGTATGCATTCACCGACCCCGCTCCTTTTGTAAACAGCAGCACACTGTACTACCGCCTGCGTATGGAAGATAAGGACGGCAGCCTAACTTATAGCCATATGGCAAGAGTTAATCTGCCGCTGCAACAAGGAAGAATAAACGTCTTTCCCAATCCTGCAGCTAACCTCCTGCACGTAGAAGGCAGCGACATCAAAGAGATACAATTGCTGGATTACCTGGGAAGGTCAGTATATAAACTGGCAACCACAGGCAATCGCAATGCGTTGCATGTTGCACACCTTCCGGCCGGAATGTACCTTTTGAAAGCCATCACTGGCAATAACCAGATAATCACTGAGAAAGTTGTGATAAGAAAATAGCAAATACCTTTCTGGAGTATTTAGGAAAAGGCTGCCGAAATAAAAGGCAGCTTTTTTTACACAAATTTGTAGCCGCTTGCTCCTTTAGGAGCAAACGATGGCTGGAAATGAATGACACCATCAACATTCGCAAAACATCATCTAAACAAAAGATTTTATTGCTTTGCCCCTACAGGGCAATGTACCATTGTTGCGTTTTGTTTTGCTACCGATCCGCCGCCCCTACAGGGCGGGAGGG